>NZ_JBITGE010000021.1:119642-121293 GCF_044456785.1 Micromonospora sp. NPDC050795
CGCGCCTTGCGACGCCTCCGCGCCCCGCGTCGCGCGCCTTGCGACGCCCCGCGCCCCGCGTCGCGCGCCTTGCGACGCCTCCGCGCCCTGGTCCCCGCGTCGCGCTTCCTCCGGCGTCCGCGTTTCGTGGCGTGCCCGATTCACGGTGCCTCGTGCCTGGCGATGGCAGTGCCTTGTGACGCCTCGCTTGCGCGACTGGACATGATCCACTCGCGTTCCAGGAAGTCGCGGTGTCCGAAGCATCGGGACACCGCGACTTCCTGAAAACCGAGTCGATCATGGTGGCGTGGGGACGTCGACGCACCGGGTGGCCTCGGGCGCTGGCAGGTGCGGGGACGGCCGACGTGAGGTGTGGGCGGCCGTCGGCAGGCGCGGCTGTCGGCTGTCGGTGTCGCGGCCGGGGTGCAGTCGCTGATCAGCCCCGAGTTGCGGGCCGAGATCGCCGACGGCAAGGTGCCGGAATGGTCGGCGGTGGGCAGAATGCGGCAGCGGGCCAGCAAGCGCAGCGCATTTTGCTGTTCATTTCTTTCATGTAGGTGACGTACCATTGCGGCCGTGACCAAGCGGTTGACTGAAGTTGCCAAGAAGGCGGGCGTCAGCGAGGCCACCGTCAGCCGGGTGCTCAACGGCCGCGACGGGGTCTCCGAGGCGACCCGCACCGCAGTGCTCACGGCGCTGGACGTGCTCGGTTACGAGCGGCCGACCAAGCTGCGCGGCGAGCGCGCCCGGCTGGTCGGGCTGGTGCTGCCCGAGTTGCAGAACCCGATCTTCCCGGCACTGGCCGAGGTGGTCACCGGCACTCTCGCTCAGCGCGGCTACACCCCGGCGCTCTGTGCCCGCACCATCGGCGGCGTCTCCGAGATGGACTATGTGGAGATGCTCCTCGACCACCAGGTCTCCGGGGTGATCTTCGCTGGTGGTTCCTACGCACTCACCGACGCCCGACACGACCACTACCGTCGGCTCACCGACCGGGGCCTTCCGGTGGTGCTGGTCAACGCCGGCGTGGACGAGTTGGGCTTCCCCCGGGTCTCCACCGACGACGCGGTGGCGGTGGAGCAGGCGTACGGGCACCTGCGCTCGCTCGGGCACGAACGCATCGGCATGGTGCTGGGCCCGGAGGGGCATGTGCCGTCCCGGCGCAAGCTGGACGCCATGACCCAGGCTGCCGGCTGGGGCGAGGGCGACGCCGAGTGCGTCGAGCGCTCCAGCTTCTCGTTGGAGGGAGCGCGGGTCGCCGCGACGAAGTTGGTCGAGCGGGGCGTGACCGGCATCATCTGCGCCAGTGACGTGCTCGCGCTGGGCACGATCCGGGCGGCCCGCCGGCTGGGCCGTTCGGTTCCGGCCGACGTGTCGGTGGTGGGTTTCGACGACTCCGCCTTCATGACGTGCACCGATCCGCCGTTGACCACTGTGCGGCAGCCGATCGAGACGATGGGGCAGGCCGCCGTGGATCTGCTGGTCACCCAGATAGAGGGTGCCGGCGTTCTTCAGGACGAGCTGCTGTTCGAGCCGGAGTTGGTGGTGCGGGGTTCCACCGCGCCCGCCCCCGGCCGCTAGACGAGTAAGTCCGAAGTTGGTTCAGTGGTCGTAGGCGATCAGGGATCTCGTCACGGGCTGGCCGGTGGTCCGGTTGTGCCAGATCGCGGCG
>NZ_JBITGE010000022.1:0-121059 GCF_044456785.1 Micromonospora sp. NPDC050795
GGTCAGAAGGGTGTTGAGGTCTGTCGTCACAAACAGATCTTCAACACCCTTCGTCTATGCCCACACCCCGGGGTCGTTAGGACTTACTCGTCTAGCTGTCGCCGCCGAAAAAGGACTCGTAACGACTGAGGTACAGCGGCCACCCGGTGTCGGTGTCGACCCCGTCCCGAATCGACTCCCAGCCGGAGCCGTGTCGGTCAATGTTCCGGTGCTCAAGCTCGACCCGGGTCCGGGACGGCGTCTCGGCTACGAATCGGACCTCCACCTCGCTGGTGAGGGCCAGGTTCGTCTCGATCTGCCAGGTCGGTCCGATGTCCCAGCTGAAGACGATCCGGGTCGGCGGCTCGTACGCGAGGATGCGCGCCCACCGGCACTCGCTGCCGTCGGCCCCCACGTCGTAGATGTGCCCGCCGACCCTGGGCTCGAACACGGTAGCGGTGACCGGGACGTCGAGCAGGGTGTGCTCGGGTGGCTTGAAGTCGCCGAACCGCTCGGCGAACACGGTGAAGGCCCGCTCGACCGGTGCGTTGACGACGATCTGGCGGCGCACCACCGCTGTAGCCGCTTGCGTCATGAACTCTCCTCCGCCTCTTCGACGACGTCCTGATATCCGTTGAGCGCTCGCCGCCAGAAGGTGTCGAGCTGGTCCCGCAGCGCGCTCAACCCCACCGGACTCAACCGGTAGACCCGGCGGGTTCCCATCGCCTGGTCGATGACGAGGCCGGCACTCTTGAGCACCTTGAGGTGCTGTGACACGGCTGGCCGGCTGATCGGCAGCTCGTCCGCCAACTCCCCGACGGCACAGGGCCGCTCGGCCAGGCGCTGGACGATGGCGAGCCGGTTTGGATCGCCGAGTGCCTCCCAGCCCGAATGCGCTCCGTAAGTCACCACGAACGTAAGCTACGACTTACCGACATGCTCGTCAAGCAGGTCCGCAAATGGAATGGCATTGGCCGTACCGATCTTGTGTGTGAGGCTCCGGGAGTGACTGATCTCGACGTCCGCGCAGCTACCCCGGCTGATTTCGACTTCCTTCTCGACATGCTCGTGGAGGCCGTTAACTGGCTGCCCGAGCGCAACTGGTCGCGCGAGCAGATCCTGGCGAATCCGGCACTGGCGCACTACGTCGCCGGCTGGATGCAGCCGACCGACTTCGGCCTGCTGGCGGTGGATACGGCTGGTCGGCCGGTCGGCGCGGCCTGGTTCCGCTACCTGACCGCCGCCGACCCTGGCTACGGGTACGTGAGTGACGACGTGCCCGAGTTGACCATCGGCGTGGTGGAGAACTGGAGAGGTCGAGGTGTGGGGCGGGCGCTACTACGGGCCGTTCTCGACGCCGCCCGAGCACGTGGCATCAGCACGGTGTCACTCAGCGTGGAGCGAGCGAACTTCGCCGCAAGGCTGTACGCCGCCGAGGGGTTCCGCACTGTCGAGTCCTTCGAGGACGCGGACACGATGGTGCGCACCCTTCGACCGCCCGAGCGGGCAAACAGCCGCGCGAGGAGCACTGCGCCGCCCGCCCGATCCACCGCTCAACCCCGGGCTCCCAGCGCATCGGTCGACGGCGTCAGGCGGACCATGCCCGGACGACGTCGTCAGGCCCCCAGGCAAGGTCCACGGCCCCAGCCGGGAGGGTGACTCCGGAGCGGCTGACCACGACCAGTCCGCTGACCCCGGGCTGAAAACCCGGGATCAGCGGGGCGTGACGGCGCAGTTCGTCGAGGTGGTGCCTGTCGAACGGGCCGTCCTGCCACTTGATGGAGCCGGCGAACGCGATGCGGGAGGCGATCGGAGCGCTGTCGGCGCCGACAAGATCGATCTCCGGGTTGGATTGCCGGTTCCACCAACCACCGACTTCCCACGTGTCGGTCCAGGGCAAACCGCCGGCACCGGCGGCGATGGCGAGCGCATCGCGGATGATCGGCTCGACGGCGTTACCCCGCCAACTGGACCACCGACTGTCGAGGACGGCGCGGGCAGCCGCTGTTCGGTCGCGCAGAACCAGTTGATGCACGTCGCGCAGAATGGCCAGGTACAGACGCAGGTTGCTGTCGGCGATTCGGTACTGGGCCAGTTTGCTGGGCTTGGTGGACAGCGGCTTGTCGACAGCGAGGACTTGTTTTTCCTCGACAAGCCGGTGAAGCAGAGGGGAAAGGGTGCCGGAGCTGACCGGGCCGCCGCGGTCGCCGGCGGCAGCGGCGATGTTGCTGAATGTGCGGCTACCTGCCCCGCCCACCGCTTCCAGGATGCGCCGGGCAGTGTCGGGGGCGGGGAACTCCGACGCGAGGGACTGTTCGGGGACGGTGAACAACGCCGACGTCTTGTTGGAAATCTCCTGACTCAGGAACTCGGCGGGAGGTGTGCCCGGGGACCATTCCAGGGCGACACCCGGCAAACCACCGGTGATCAGGTGTGCATCGATAGCGTCCGCGCCGCTCAACCCGGTCACGGCGGCGGTTTCGGCAAGATTGAACGGGCCGAGGACCAAGTTCGTGGCCCTGCCGTAGAACGGCCGGTCGTACTCGGTGAACCGCTGCATCATGTGCAGGTCACTGCCGAGCAGCAACAGGAGCACTGGTTTGCTGGAGATGAGCCGATCCCAGGCAACCTGAAGGTGCCCGTCGAAGGTCGTGTCCTGCTCGGAGATCCAGGGCAGTTCGTCGAGGACGACCACACTCGGCGTATCGGGCAGGACACCCGCCAACAGCCGCAGCATGTCTCCCCAGCCACCGGCCGGCGGCTGAGACGGCAGAAGATCACGGCCGCCAGCGGTAAGCAGCGACGAGTCGCGCAAGGCCCCGAGAAAGTAGCTGACCGCTTCGATGCTCGACGCGCCCTTGACCGCGGTGTAGAAGCAATACGGCAGATCGACCCGGTCGCACAACTCCTGCACCAGCCGCGACTTGCCCACCTGCCGGCGACCGCGTAAGGCGACCGAGCGACCCTCGCCGGTGCGTTTCACATGATCAAGCTGCTTCGCGAGCAGGTCGAGTTCCAAGCGCCGACCGACGAACATCGCCCCTCCCGAAGCTAGATTGAATCTTACTTCGGACCAGTCTACCTAAGCTGAGGGGTCGCTAACGCTGACTGGCGCTACAGCTGGTCCGGGGTTCAGAGGCCGAGCGCGATGGGCTGCGCCGGCACTCCGTCATTGATCAATTCGGTCAACGGCCTGGCGAGGTCGCGGGGCGAGAACAGCTCCGGGCCGACGTACTCCCTGATCTCTGACAGCGACCACCAACCCCAGCCGATGACGTGCTCGGCCCGCGAGTTCCTCATCGCTCATCGCACCGCGCGGCGTGAACGACGCGGTCCGAACCAGGAAGTAGTCGTTCACGATGCCATCGTGGCCGGGTGCGAAGCCGGCGGCCACTATCTCCTGGCGCCAGATCTGAGGCGGGTCGAGATCGAGAGCAAGACCGACCTCTTCGCGCAACTCTCGTCGCAGGGCGGCCAGTGGCGTCTCGCCGTCCTCGACGCCACCCCGGGGGTGATCCACACGGCGATCGTGCCAGCCGGATCGGGGATGGCGAGTCGGAGCAGCAGAACAAGGTCGTCCTCGTCGACGACGACCGCACGCGCCGACCGCCGCAGGTTAACCGCCGACATCAGAACACCCTACGGGTCAATCCCGTCGACGCCCGTCACGGCACAGCGGTGGGCCTGGAAGCGGCAAGCGGCACCGAGCCTCGTAGCGTTCTCGGGATGAGCAGGAACGACGAGCGTGACGTGGTACGACGGGGGTACGACTTGCTCTCCTACCACTATCGATCGGACGACGCTGACGACGGCCAGTACGCCCCCTGGCTCGCCGGCTTACACCAGCGCCTACCTGCCTCAGCAGCGGTCCTCGACCTCGGGTGCGGCGGTGGGGTGCCGGTCGCCCGCTTCCTCGCCAACGCTGGACACCGCGTTACCGGTGTGAACATCAGCGACGTGCAGGTCGAGCGGGCGCGCCGCCTGGTGCCCAACGGCACCTTTCTCCGCACCGACGCCACCCGGCTCGACCTGCCGCCGGCCTCGTTCGATGCCGTGGTCTGCCTGTACGCCTTCATCCACATGCCTCTGGCCGATCAACCACAGCTCATCAAGAGCATCGCCACCTGGTTACGCCCCGGTGGCTGGCTGCTCACCACCGTCGGCAACAGCGCCTGGACAGGCACCGAGGACAACTGGCTCGATGGCAACGCCACCATGTGGTGGAGCCAAGCCGATGTCTCCAGTTACCGCTCATGGCTGCGGCAGGCGGGGCTGGCAATCGTCGCCGAGGATTTCGTCCCCGAGGGCGGCAGCGGGCACGCCCTCTTCTGGGCACAGCGCCCAGAGAGTTGACCTGGCCCGCGCCGCTGCTGCTCAGCCTGGCAATGCTTACGCTCCTCGTCGCCAGCCTCTGACCGCCGCCGCTCACCTCAGATCAGCCGCTGGATGCGGACCTTCGGACGCTCGTTCCGCAGGTGGCCGTGTTTGTGCTGGCGAATCTGCTCGTCCCAGACGTCCTGGTCGTAGTCGGGGTCCGGCGGGATCCACTTATGGGAGCCGTCGCTGTAGTGAAACTTCTCGTCACCTGCACGAAGGATGCTCATCGGGTCCAACCCAGGAAGCGATAGTGCAGATGGCCGGCCGGAACGTGGGCCAGGTCCTGGGCGGCGTCAACCAACTGGGCGGCCAGGTAGAGGGCGAGCGACACCGGCGCTCTGTGGTACTCCGCTTGCAACTCTCGACGGCGGGTGCGGCAGGGCCAGTCAGCACCACAGCCGGCACAGATCCAGGTCGGGGTGATCGCGAGGTGACTCGTCATTGCGTTCCGTCCTGGCTCGGCCAGTGGCGGCGACTGATCGGGATCCGGTGACGGCTTCTGCACGGCAGGTCGGCACCGCAGCGACAGATGCGGCGCCAGTGCCGCCAGGACCAGATTGGTCGGTGGCGGCGCGCCAGGGTGAGCGCCGCTGCGATGACGTATTCGTCGTAGGGCACGCGCTGCTGGTTGTTCTCCGCCCGTCGCTGCCGATCACCGAGACCCCCAGCCGCACGGGCGAAACCTGCGGTTGAGGCAGCATCGTTCGGTCTGGTCACAGTGCCTCCCGCCGACGCCTGAGGTCCGTGGGCACCCGGCCAGCCATGTCCGGAGACAGGGCACCCACGGCAGGACGACCCGGCCGCCAAGCTGGGTAGCCCCAAGAGCTAACTTAGGACGCAATGTACGCAGGGTCAACAGCTGCGACACATAGCGTTGTAAGTCGAGCCGAAGATGTGGTTTTCTTGCACCAGCCGCCAAGCTGGGAGCACCACCTATGTCTGAAGCCGCGTACCTACAGGTCGCCCGAGACATCCGCGAGCAGATCAGCTCCGGCACGTTGAAGCCGGGCGAAAAGCTGCCCTCCTTCGCCGCCCTCTGCGAGCACTACGACGTCAGCAACACCGTGATCCGCGCCTCAATGCTCATACTCAAAGCCGAGGGCTTGATCGACGGGAGGCAGGGCAAGGGCGTGTACGTCGCCAACCCGCTCCCCCGATAGGCCCGAGGGATTCGTTGAGTCAGGACGCCTTCTCCGAAGGCACGACACACAACGCCCGAGAACAGCTCAACTAAGAACTCAAAGCGCCGTCCCATGCCTGCGTGACCCTCGGTCAACGCCGCTGACTACAGCTCACCCCGGGCTTTGCGCACGACCAGCTCCAAGACCGCGATCACCGTGCCGGATCCCACGATTTCACCCCGGGACACGAGGTCCCGCGCTTCCGTCAACGGCATCCAGGCCACCCGCTCGGCCTCGTTGACGTCCACCGGCGACCCGATATGTGTCGCCTCGCGCGCAAGGAACAACAGATTCTCCGCGTCCGCGGTCGCCACCCACGGCTGGAACGACAGCATCGGCTCCACCGCACCCGGACGCCACCCGGTCTCCTCCTCGACCTCCCGGACCGCACAGCTCGCCGGCTGCTCACCGTCGTCGACATAACCCCCGGGCAACTCCCACACCCACCTGTCGAACACGAACCGGTGCCGCCGCATCAGCAGCAGGCGCTCCTGCTCGTCAAGCACCGCAACCATGGCTGACCGGGGCGCCCGGATCACGTACTGCTCGAAACGGACCCCGTCCGGCAGCTCCACGTCGGCGATGCTCAACCGCGCCCGCCGGCTGCCATCCACCACCCGCTCACCGTGAATCGTCCACCGCGTCGGCTCGGTAACCTGCTGCTCCGTCACCAGCCCAGTATCCGACCGCTGGCGAGGACGGCGGTCCCGTCACTACTTCCAGCGGAAGTGGACGAAGAGGCGGCCGAAGTTCTTCGAGTCCTTTTCCACCCGGTGGTAGAGCTGCTTGACGTCCTTCTGGTCGAGGAACCGCAGCACCCGCTTCTTGAGCTGGCCGGACCCCTTGCCGGGGATGATCTCGACGAGGGTGGCCTTCTTCGCCACCGCCTCGTCCATGATCCCGCGCAACGCCCGGTCGATGTCCTGGCCCTTGTTGAAGATCTCGTGCAGGTCCAGCTTGAGCTTCATGCCGCAGCCCCCGGCCGGTCAGGTCCCATGTCCGCCATCCTAGGCACGTCCACCAGGTCGCCCGACGACGAAGGGGCGGCCCCGAAGGGCCGCCCCTGCCACGTCGACTCGCACGCTCAGCGCCGGCCGCCCACTCGGGTCTCCACCCGCTCCAGTGCGGTCCGGTAGTCGTCGTTGGCCGCGTACATCGCTGCGGCGATCCGCAGGTGCCGCAGCGCGTCGGTGTGCCGGTTCAGCCGCTCCAGCGTCCGACCGAGCACGTGGTGCGCGTAGTGGTCGCTCGGGTCCCGTTCGACCAGCTCACGCAGATGCTCCTCGGCCCGGTTGAGCTGGGCCGACTGGAAGTACGCCCGAGCCAGCAGTTGCCGGACCGCAGCGTTGCCGGGTTCGGCGTCGATGATCGGCTCCAGCAGTCGGGCTGCACCGCTGGGGTCACCGGTCTCGAAGAACATGGTCGCCCGCCGGTAGTCCGCCAGAAGATCCATCTGCCACCTCCTCGGGTCGCACCGTCACCTGTTCCGACGCTGGCACAACACCGGACGTTTGGCGACTGTTCCCGGGGTCGAGATCGGGTCACTTCCGGCCGCCGATGGCCGCCGAAGAGGCGTCGAACGGTCAGGTGCGGGCGTTGCGTCGTCCGGCGGAAAGTTCCCAGGCGCGGACACCGCCGACGATTCCGGCGGTGTTCGGCACGACCACCACGTCGTCGCCCATCCGGGCCAGTTGCTCGGGCCGGATCAGTCGGGAGTTGCCCCCACCCAGGTAGAGCCGGTCCCAGCGGAACACGGGGCGGAGCCCGTCCACCACCTGCCGGATCCGACGGGACCAGAAGGCGTCGCCGAGCCGCCGCCGTTCCGGCTCGCCGACGTACGTGTCGTAGGTGGTGCCCCAGCGCACGGGCGCGTGCGACAGCTCCAGGTGCGGTGCGAGCACCCCGCCGTCGAAGAGCGCGCTGCCCAGCCCCGTCCCCAGGGTCAGCACCAGCTCGCAGCCGGTGCCGGCGACCACTCCGGCACCGTGCACCTCGGCGTCGTTGAGCACCAGCGCCGGCACGCCGAACGCGTCGGCCAGCGCGCCGCGCGCGTCCCAGCCGGACCACTCGGCGAGCAGGTCCGGGTCGACCCGACTGCGGGGGCCGCTGCGGGTCACATAGTGCGGCGTGCTCACGACCACTCCGTGTCGGATCATCCCGGGTACGCCGACCGTGAGCCGGTCCGCCGTTGGCAGGCGCCCGCCGAGATCCAGCAGGGTCCGGACAAACAGCGCGGGCGGCAACGGGTACGGGGTGGGCACCCGCAACGGCCGGGCCCGCATCGTTCCCGCCTCGTCGAGCACGGACGCCTTGATGCCCCCGCCGCCGCAGTCGATCGCCAGTGTGGTCACCACGTCGTTGAGTCTGCCCGCTGGGGAGCGGTGATATGCAGGCGGCCGGATAGGCTGCCGTCCTGATGAGCGCCACGATGATCGTCAAGGACCTGGCCGCCGGGCACGGCGACCGCCCGCTCTTCGCCGGATTGGACCTGGTGGTCGCCCCCGGCGACGTGGTCGGGCTGGTCGGGCCGAACGGGGCCGGCAAGTCGACGCTGCTGCGTACCCTCGCCGGGTTGTTGCCGGTCGAGGCCGGCAGCGTGCGACTCAGCCCGCCCACCGCGAGCGTGGGACACCTGCCGCAGGAGCCGGAACGGCGGCCGGGCGAGACGGTACGGGACTTCCTGGCCCGCAGGACCGGGGTGACCGCCGCGCAGGCGGCGTTGGACGCGGCGACCGAGGCGCTGACCGCCGGGGCGGCGGGTGCCGACGACGCGTACGGCGACGCCCTGGAGCGCTGGCTCGCCCTCGGCGGCGCGGACCTGGACGAGCGCGCCGAGCAGGTGAGCGTCGACCTGGGGCTCGCGGTCGACCTGGACCACCCGACGACCGGGCTCTCCGGCGGTCAGGCGGCCCGGGCCGGGCTGGCGTCGCTGCTGCTCAGCCGGTACGACGTGTTCCTGCTCGACGAGCCGACCAACGACCTGGACCTGGCCGGGCTGGAGCGGCTGGAGGAGTTCGTCACCGGGCTGCGCGCCGGCACGGTGCTGGTCAGCCACGACCGGGAGTTCCTCACCCGCACGGTGACCCGGGTGTTGGAGCTGGACCTGCCGCAGCAGCAGGTCAACCACTACGGCGGCGGCTACGCGGCCTACCTGGAGGAGCGCGAGGTGGCCCGTCGGCACGCCCGCGCGGACTTCGAGGAGTACGCGGAGACCAAGGCTGGGTTGGAGGCTCGGGCCCGGACCCAGCGTGGCTGGATGGAGAAGGGCGTCAAGAACGCCCGCCGCAAGGCCACCGACAACGACAAGATCGGCCGCAAGTTGCGAGCCGAGTCGAGCGAGAAGCAGGCCGCCAAGGCCAAGCAGACCGATCGGCTGATCGAACGGCTCGACGTGGTCGAGGAGCCCCGCAAGGAGTGGGAGCTGCGGATGGAGATCGCCGCCGCGCCCCGCGCCGGCGCCGTCGTGGCCACGCTGCGCGGAGCCGTGGTACGCCGTGGTGGCTTCACCCTCGGCCCGGTCGACCTCCAGATCGACTGGGCGGACCGGGTCGCGGTGACCGGGGCGAACGGCTCGGGCAAGTCCACCCTGCTGGCCGCGCTGCTGGGCCGGCTGCCGCTGGACGAGGGCACCGCCTCGCTCGGGCCCGGCGTGGTGATCGGCGAGGTGGACCAGGCCCGCGGGCTGTTCCTCGGCGACATGCCGCTGATCGACGCGTTCGAGGCGGCCGTACCCCACCTGTCGCCCGCGGACGCGCGGACCCTGCTCGCCAAGTTCGGCCTGCGGGCGGCGCACGTGCCCCGACCGGCGGCCACCCTCTCCCCCGGTGAGCGCACCCGGGCCGCGCTGGCCCTGCTCCAGGGCCGTGGGGTCAACCTGCTGGTGCTGGACGAGCCCACCAACCACCTGGACCTGCCCGCCATCGAGCAGCTCGAATCGGCGCTGGCCAGCTACCCCGGAACGCTGCTGCTGGTCACTCACGACCGGCGGATGCTGGCGGCCATCGAGACCAACCGGCGACTGTGGGTCGACGCCGGGCGGATCGCCGAGGATTGATCCGTGCCCGCGGGCCGGCGCGGGGTGAGAATGACGCCATGCTCAAGTGGGAGTACGCCCTGCTGGTCCGCCGCCGCCAGGCCGCGACCACCGACCTCGGCTGGGAGGTCGTCTTCGTCTGGTACGGCCCGGACGGCTCGATGGTCGACGTGACGCCGTACGGCGACACCTCGCTGGCCCACCTGAACCGGGCCGGCGACCAGGGCTGGGAGTTGGTCGCGATGAGCGAGGACCCGTCCCTGCCCGGCAACCACGAACTGCACCGATACCACCTGAAGCGGCCGAAGCCCGCCGACCCGCCACCCCGCCAGCGGATGCGCGGCGGCCGGCGCACCATCTCCGGCTGACCCGACCGCTCCGGGCCGAGGCGGCCGGCGCGAAGCCGGTGCCCGCGCGAGACCCGTGCCCGCGCGAGACCCGTGCCCGCGCGAGACCCGTGCCGGCGCGAAGCCGGTTCCGGCGTTGACCGTGATGTCCTGGAGTCATCGTGATGACTGTGTGACATCACGATGACTGCGACTCGGCCCGCGACCCGCGACACGCGCGTGGGCGGACCTCGCCTCAGCGGGCGGCGAGGTGGACGAGTGGGGCATAACGGGCGAGATTGCGGGTATCGCGCGGCGGGAGGTGGCCCGAATGGTCGCTTTGGCACAGACTCCGCCCTCGGCCGACCGGCTGCGGGCGATCGATGATTTCCTCGCCCAGGCATGGGCGGATCAGGTCCAGCATGATGATCGGTTGCGGGACCTGGCGGTCGAGGTGCGGTTCGACCGGGGGGTGGCGCATCTGAGCGGTGATGTGGCCGATCCCGCCCAGCTACGGCTGGTGCGGGAGCTGGTCGGACGGCTGGCCGGTGTCTACGGCGTCTGGTGCCGGGTCGGCATCGGCGGGCGGGCGCCGGTGGTGGTGGACCTCGGTTGTGGGCCGACCAAGCAGTGGTCGAGCAACCTGGGGCTGGACATCTACCCGGCGCCCGGCGTGGATGCGGTGGCGGACCTGTCCGGCTCGCTGCCGCTCGCCGACAACTCGGTGGACGTCCTCTTCGCGGTGCACATCCTGGAGCACCTGATCGACTTCCTGCCGTTGGTCGACGAGTGTCACCGGGTGCTCCGCCCGGGTGGGGTGCTGCACGTCATGAGCCCCTGGTGGGGGCATGTGAACGCGGTAGCGGACCCGACTCACGTCCGGCTGATGGACGTGCAGACGTTCAAGGGGATCTGCCAGCTGCGGCCACCGGGCACGCCGCGCTGGTACCCACTGCACGCGGGCTGCGACGGCGCCTCGATCTTCGCCGACCTGACGCCCCTCCCCCCGGACGCCGACCCGGCACCCCAGTCCCACCTGGCCCGCTTCTTCGACTAGCGGATCCGGGTGGACTCGCGGAGTTCCAGGCGGTGGGTGGCGCGGAGTTCCTGGGCGGGGCCGGTGGGGTCACCGTCCAGGCGGTTGGCGAGCAGTTGGACGGCCAGGCGGGCGACCTGCTCCTTCGCCGGGGCGACGGTGCTCAGGGTCGGGGTGGCGAACCGGCCGTCCTCGATGTCGTCGAAGCCGGCCACCGCCACGTCCTCGGGGACCCGCAGGCCGGCCTCGTGCAACGCCCGCAGGGCACCGAGGGCCAGCGTGTCGTTGAAGCAGAAGACGGCGTCGGGGCGTACACCGGAGGTGAGTAGGCCCCGCATCGCGGCCGCGCCGTCCGCGCGGTGCCAGGCCGGCGCGGACGCCACCAGGGACTGGTCATGGTCGAGGCCGGCGGCGCGCAGCGCGTCGCCGTAGCCGGCCAGGCGCAGCCGGGCGCTGGCACCCCCGTCGGTGCGCTGCGTGCCGACGGCCGCGATCCGGCGGCGACCCAACTGGATCAGGTGGCTCGTGATCTCCCGGGCCGCCGCCACGTTGTCGATCACCACGCGATCCGCCGAGCAGTGTTCGATCCGCTCGCCGAGCAGCACCATCGGGGTGCCGTCCAGACCGGCCAGGTCCGCCGCGGTGAGCGCCGACGGACTGAGGATGAGCCCGTCGATCAGGTGGTCGGTGATACCGGAGGCGAGCACCCGTTCCTGGTCACGCCGCCCGCCGGTCTGGTCGATGAGCACCGTCCAGCCGTGCTCGGCGGCGGCGCTGACCACGTGACGGGCCAGCTCAGCGAAGTACGGGATGTCGAGTTCCGGAACCGCCAGCGCGATCACGCCGGTGCGTCCCTTGCGGAGGTGACGGGCGGAGAGGTTCGGCCGGTAGTTGAGTGCGACGATCGCCTCCTCGACCCGGGCGCGAGTGTCGGGTCGCACGTGCACATGGCCGTTCACGACGTTCGAGACCGTCTTGACGGAGACGCCGGCCCGTTCCGCCACGTCCTTGAGTCTGTGCCGCACGCCGCAACCTCCCCGAGGTGACCCAGCGCACCATAGCTGCGCGGGTCGCGCGGAAGGGCCCCGTCGACGGGGCCCTTCCGCACCTTCGGGTCAGGCGGTCGGCTCACGGGGAGCCGGAGCGACGGCGGGCTCGTGCTGGGCCAGCCGGTTGCGGCGGTAGCCATAGCCGAAGTAGATCAGCGCGCCGAGCAGCATCCAGGCCAGGAACCGCAGCCAGGTCTCCACGGACAGGTTGAGCATCAGGTAGAAGCAGGCCAGCGCCGAGACGATCGGCAGCACCGGTGAGAACGGCACCCGGAACGGCCGCTCCAGGTCCGGCCGCTTGCGGCGCAGGATCGGCACCGCCACCGAGACGAGGACGAACGCGCAGAGCGCGCCGATGCTGACCAGGTCGGCCAGCGCGGACAGCGGCAGGAAGCCGGCCAGCAGCGCGACCGCCACCGTCATGATCGCCGAGATCCGGTACGGGGTGCCCCAGCGCGGGTGCACCTTCGCGATCGAGGGCGGGATCAAGCCGTCCCGGGCGATGGCGAAGCCGATCCGGCCCATCGCCACCAGGTCGACCAGGATGACGCTGGTCAGGCCCGCGACCGCGGCGATGGAGACCAGCACTGCCGCCCAGCCCGCGCCGACCGACTCGAAGGCCGACGCGATCGGGGCGCCCCGGTCGATCTCGGTGTACGGCACCATACCGACCACCACCAGCGAGACGCCGATGTAGAGCACAGTGGAGATCAGCAGCGTGCCGAGCAGGCCCAGGGTGAGGTCCCGCTTGGGCTTGCGCGTCTCCTCGCCCAGGTTGGCCACGGCCTCGAAGCCGGTGTACGCGAAGAAGACCACGGCGGCGGCGCTGAGCACCCCGACGAAGCCGAAGACCGACGGCTCAAGCCCGAAGAGCGCCTGGGTGACCGGCTGCTTGATGCCGTCGTCGCCGCTCCCGGCGGGCTCGGCCGGCGGGATGAACGGGGTGAGGTTGGCGGCCTTGACGAAGAACAGCCCGGCCACCACCACGAAGACGCAGATGGCCACCTTGACCAGCACCAGCAGGTTGGTGATCCGGGCGGATTCCCGGATGCCGACGATCGCCACGACGCCGAGGATCAGCACGATGGCGATGGCGCCCACGTTGACGGTGCTGCCCTCCTCGCCGAACCAACGGGTCGGCAGGTCGAGCAGTTCGGCGAGGTAGCCGGACCAGCCTCGGGCCACCACCGCGGCGCCGAGCGCGAACTCCAGCAGCAGGTCCCAGCCGATTATCCAGGCGACGATCTCGCCCATCGTGGCGTACGCGTAGGTGTAGGCGCTGCCGGCGGTCGGCACGCTGGAGGCCAGCTCGGCGTAGCAGAGGGCGGCGAGCAGGGCCACCACGCCGGCGATGGCGAAGGAGATCACCACGCCCGGCCCGGCGCTGTCCCGGGCCTCGATCCCGGTGAGCGTGAAGATGCCGGTGCCGATCACGATGCCGATGCCGAAGCCGGTGAGGTCGATCGCGCCGAGCCGTCGCTTCAGCCCCAACTGGCCGTCGCTGCCGTCCGCCTCACCCTGGGCTATCACGTCCTTGATTGGTTTTGTGCGCAGCACGGACACCCGGTCACCCCTCCCACCGTGCGACCACCCCGTGGCGGCCGGTGACCGGCGTTGCTACCCAGCGGAGCGATTGGTCAACCACGAACTCTTGCGGCGTCGGCCAGATTGTGAAAATTTCCTACCAGCAACGCGGACATCGACGGCGAATCTTGCCGCGCACCGCGCGAAGCATCCGGGAGCCCCAACGAAGGGACACACCGCATGAAAGCCACCCGACTCGGAGTCGCCGGGCTGGTCACAGCCCTGCTCGGTACGTTCGTCACCGCCACCCCCGCGAGCGCCGCGCCCAGCGCGGCCGACACCACCACCACCTGCGCCACCGACCCGGCCACCCCGAAACGGCAGTTCCGGGCCATGTGGATCTCGTCGGTTGTCAACATCGACTGGCCCAGCAAGGCGTCCCAGACCAGCCCCGACCGGATCGCCGCGCAGCAGACCGAGTACCGCGAGCTGCTCGACCTGGCCGGGCGGCTGCACCACAACGCCGTCGTGGTGCAGGTCCGGCCCACCGCCGACGCGCTCTGGCCCTCGCCGTACGAACCCTGGTCGGAGTACCTGACCGGGGTACGCGGCCAGGACCCGGGCTGGGACCCACTGGCCTTCCTGGTCGACGAGTCGCACAAGCGGAACCTGGAGTTCCACGCCTGGTTCAACCCGTACCGCGTCTCCATGCCAGCCCCCGGTGGTGCCGGCGCGGACCTCGCCCAGCTCGCCCCCGGCCACCCGGCCCAGCAGCACCCCGACTGGACCTTCGCCTACCCACCGGCCGGCGTCGCCGGCAGCCGGCTCTACTACAACCCCGGAATCCCCGAGGTACGCGAGTTCGTCCAGACCGCCATGATGGACGCCGTCAAGCGGTACGACATCGACGGCGTCCACTTCGACGACTACTTCTACCCCTACCCCAGCGGCACGTACCAGGTGCCGGACGACGCGACCTTCGCAGCCCACAACCGGGGCTTCACCGACCGGGCCGACTGGCGGCGGGACAACATCAACCTGCTGGTCCAGGAGATGAACGGCAAGATCAAGGCGGCGAAGCCGTGGGTGAAGTTCGGCGTCAGCCCGTTCGGCATCTGGCGCAACAAGACCGCCGACCCGCTCGGTTCGGACACCACCGGCAGCCAGTCGTACGACATCATCTCCGCCGACACCCGTAAATGGATCAAGCAGGAGTGGATCGACTACGTGGTGCCGCAGCTCTACTGGTACATCGGCCAGTACCCGGCCGCCGACTACGCGCGCCTCGTGCCGTGGTGGGCCGAGACGGTGCGCGGCACCCGCGTGCAGCTCTACATCGGCCAGGCCGACTACAAGAGCGGAGACCCGGCGTACGGGCCGTACTGGCAGAACCCGCGTGAGCTGTCCGACCACCTGACGCTCAACCGGTCGTACCCGGAGGTGCAGGGCAACGTGCACTTCTCCGCGGTGCAGGTGCGGGCCAACCGGCTCGGCGCCACCGACATCTACGCGGGTGAGCACTACTCCCGACCGGCGCTGGTGCCGGCCATGCCGCACCTGCCGGCGCGGCCGCTGCTCTTCCCGGTGATCAACAAGGCGACGCGGCAGGCCGACGGGGTCCAGCTCACCTGGCGGCAGCCCGCCGACGGCGTCGGCCCGCTCGGCACCGCCACCTCGTACGCGATCTACCGGTTCGACGGCACCACAGTGCCCGGCCGGTGCGCCACGGCCGACGCCGCGCACCTGGTCGACACCGTCCGGGCCACGCACGGCAACGTCCAGTCCTGGGTGGACACCTCGGCCGAGCCGGGTCGGCGCTACACCTACCAGGTGACCGCTGTGGATCGGTCGGCCAACGAGAGCCCCGCCAGCCCTCCGGCATTCGTCCTGCGCTGACCGTCTCTCTGAATGCCCCGGACGCCTCGCGCGTCCGGGGCATTCGTCTGTTTCAACGTATGTCACCAATAGTTGGCGATGCGCATACCACCTAGTTGATCAGGTGATCGACACTCATCGACATCCGGTAACCCGCCGGTAACTTCCGTCCCACCCGCTCACCCCCGCGGAGGTAACCCGTGCCCCGACGTCTCGCCACCCTGCTCGCCTCGGGCGCGTCAGCGCTGCTCGCCACCCTCGCCATCGCCTCACCCGCCGCCGCCGTCACCCCCGCCCAGAAGCTCTCCGTGCTGTCCAGCTGGACCCAGACCAGCGCGTCCAGCTACAACTCGTGGAACAGCGCCCGGGTCAACCGGGCACCCTGGGCCGACTACAACTTCAACTGGTCCACCGACTACTGCTCGTCCAGCCCGGACAACCCGCTCGGCTTCACCTTCAACCTGGGCTGCTACCGGCACGACTTCGGCTACCGCAACTACAAGGCGGTCGGCCAGTTCTCCGCGAACAAGTCCCGCCTCGACAACGCCTTCTACGAGGACCTGAAGCGTGTCTGCACCACGTACAACTCGGTCGTCCGGCCGGCCTGCTACAGCCTGGCCTGGACCTACTACCAGGCAGTCAGCATCTTCGGTTCGGTAGCGGCCGTCCAGCAGGCCGACATCGACCGCGCCGCCCGAATGAAGGCCCAAGCCGAAGCCAACGCCGCAACCCACTAACCCCGCACCCCGCACCCCGCACCCCGCACCCCGCACCCCGCACCCCGCACCCCGCACCCCGCACCCCGCACCCCGCACCCGCCGATCTTGCACTTCCGGTTGTCGATTTGCCGCTTTGGCACAGGTATCTCACGACAGAAAGTGCAAGATCGGCGGGGCAGGGCGGGGGCGCGGGGCCGGGGCCGGGGCGAGGGCGAGGGCGAGGGGGCGAGACTGGGGCCCTGGGGCCTGGGGGGAGAAGGGCAGGGGCGAGGCAGGGTGGGGCCGGGGTGAGGTGGGGTGGGTTAGGCGCGTTCGGTTCGGGTGGCTGGGTGGCGGTCGGGGTCGGCGGGACGGCGGGGGGTTGGTTGGGACAGGCCGGTGCTGAAGCGGGTCGAGTCCGCCGCCAGGTCCGGGTGTTCCACGTCGAGTGCCAGCGCCGCGGCCTCGTCGAGCCCCAGCTCCGCACCCTCGCCGTACGCGTCGTCGAAGGCCGCGTCGCCCAGCACCGCGCGCAACTCCCCCTGCTGCTCGGCCCAGTAACCCCCGAAGATGCCGGGGGTGGCCCGCATGCTCGCCCGGGTGGCCTGTGCCGCCCCGAACAGGCGGGCGGCGGTCAACCGCTCCCCGCCGATCGCGCAGCGCACCGCTATCGCGTTCAAGGTGTCGCACGCCCGCCCGTGGTAGCCGTGACCCATCCGGGAGCGCAGTGCCACCAGCAGATGCTCGTGTGCGGCGATCACGTCGCCGCGGGCCAGCGCGACCATGCCGAGCAGCATGTCCACCGAACGTCGGCCCCGCTCCACGGGTCGGGCCGCCTCCACCGGACGCACCGCGCCCAGCAGCTCCGCGGCCTCCTCCAGGGCACCCCGCCGCCAGAGCAGCTCGGCCAGGCTGAAGACCGCGAACAGAGCCTCGCCGACCACGTCCTGCCCGTGCGCCCAGTCGATGACCTCCCGGCACACCCGTTCGGCCTCGGCGAACTGCCCCATGTCGACGAGCGGCGCGGCCCGGCCGGCGAGCACCCGAGCCAGCAACCCGGCGTCGCCGGCCTGCCGGGCCGCTGCCTCCGCCCGCTGGGAGTAGCGCAGTTCCTCGGCGAACTCACCGTCCGCGCTGGCATGCAGCGAATGCATGTGGTACGCCGCCGCCAGCTCCGCCTCCGGGATCCGCTCCCCCGTCTCCGCGATCCGTCCGTACAGCCGGAACAGCCACAGCCGCCCCTCGCGGGCCAGGCCCCGTTCCAGCCACCACTGGTCCAGCCCGCCCGCCAGGCCGAGACCCGCACGGGCGCTGCCGCCGGTGGCGCACCACCGCAGCGCGGCGCGCAGCTCCCCGGCCAGTGGATCGAGGGCATACAGCGACAGCGTCACCGGACGGCCGTCCTGGCCCAGGTGGGCCCGGCCCAACGCGTGCGCCGACCAGGCCACGTGCCGGTCCCGGGCGGCCTGCTCCTCGCCCGCCTCGGCCAGCCGTCGCGCCGCGTACGCCCGGATGGGGTCGAGCATCCGGTAGGTGCTGCCGGAGGCACGCGGCTCGGCCAACACCATCGACTTGTCTACCAGGACCGACAGCGGGTCCAGCGGGTCGTCACCCAGCAGCCACTCCACCGTCGCCAGATCCACCGGGCCGGCGAAGACCGCCAGCCACCGCAGCAGGCGGGCGGCCCGGGGGCCCAGCGTCCGGTAGGACCAGGTGACGGTGGCCTGCATGGTCAGATGCCGTTCGGTGGCCGAGCGCTGCACCGCTCGGCTGGCCGGCGAGGGTGGCGATGCCCCGGCCGCCGCGGCGACCAGGTCCACGGTGTCCTGCTGGTTGCCGGACCAGCCCCGCTCCACCGGCGGCGGATCCGGGTCCTCCCGGCCGGCGTCCAGGGTGCCGAGGACGTCGTCCAGGCGCTCGGCGAGCTGACCGACCGAGAGCACCCGCAGCCGGGCGGCGGCCAGCTCGATGGCGAGCGGGAGGCCGTCCAACCGCTGCACGACCCGACGCAGGTCGGCGGACTCGGCCGGGTCGGGCTGTCGACCACCACGGGCCGCCGCCGTACGGTCCAGCAGCAGCGCCACCGCGTCGCTCTCCGCGCCGTCCGGGCGCGGGTCGACCGAGAGCGGCGGAATCCGCCACACCACCTCGCCGGGCAGGCTGAACGACTCGCGGCTGGTGGCCAGCACCCGTACGCCGCTTCCACCGGACAGCAGCCGCGCGATCACCTCGGCGCAGGCGGCCGGTTGGGTGTCACAGGTGTCCAGTACGACCAGCATCCGACGGCCGGCCGCGTACTCGACGAGGGTGTCCAGCATCGGCCGACCGGGCTCGGGACGCAGGCCGAGCACGGCGGCGATGGCGAACGCCACCAACCCCGGGTCGGTCACCGAGGCGATGTCGACGAACCAGACCCCGTCCGGGTACGCCTCGACAACTCCGCTGGCCAACTCCACCGCGAGCCGGGTCTTGCCCGCGCCGCCGGCGCCCAGCACGGTGACCAGGCGGTTCTGACGCACCAGCAGGCTCAGCTCGATGCGCTCGGCCTGCCGGCCGACGAACGAGGTGACCTGGGTGGGCAGGTTGTGCGCCACCGCGTCAGCGGTGCGGGGCCGGGGGAACTGTCGCTCCAGACCCGGTGCGACCAGTTGGAACAGCCGTTCACGGTCGTCAAAGCCGCGTAGCCGGTGCAGCCCCAGGTCGAGCAGGGTCGCGCCCGGCGGCATCGGCTCGGCCCGACGGGCGGTGGACGCCGTGCAGAGCACCTGCCCGCCGTGCGCGGCGGCCGCCACCCGGGCGGCCCGGTGCACCTCGGCGCTGGCGTACTCGCCGTCGCGTGGCTCGGCATAGCCGGTGTGCAGGCCCATCCGCACCCGGGGCGCGGCCTCGGGGGTGGGCCAGTCGTGGCTGGACAGTGCCCGCTGAGCGGTCAGGCACGCGGTCATCGCCGCGGAAGCTTCCTCGAAGGCCAGGAAGAACGAGTCGCCCTCGGTCAGCAGCTCCGCGCCACCGGTGCTGGCGAGCGTGCGGCGTAGCAGCCGTCGATGCTCGGCGAGCACCGGGCGGTAGTCCGGGCCGAGCAGCTGAGCCAGCCGTGTGGAGCCCTCGATATCAGTGAATACGAAGGTCACCCAACCGCTCGGGAGCTGGATCCGTGGCGACATGCGAGGAACCTCCGCCCGTGACGTCGGGTTCATGCTGCCTGAGTCCGAACGATCACACATCGTGAGAACGGCCGGGCAAGTGCCGCCTCAACGTGCCACTCGGACCCGCTCCCGGCAAGGCTGGCCCACCAGGCGGCGGCGAATTGGCCCGATCAGCAGCCGCAGGCGCCGCCGCAGCAGCCACCACCACCAGCGGCGGGTGCCGGGGCACCACCACT
Source organism: Micromonospora sp. NPDC050795 (assembly GCF_044456785.1). Lineage (NCBI taxonomy): Bacteria > Bacillati > Actinomycetota > Actinomycetes > Micromonosporales > Micromonosporaceae > Micromonospora > Micromonospora sp. NPDC050795. The sequence continues at coordinate 19,461 of NZ_JBITGE010000022.1, forward strand.
GCGACCGGTGACCGCGACCGCGGAAAGAAGCTTGACTGTGTCGGCGTGTCCCTGAGGGCAGCTGGCCGGCTCACCGGCTGCCGCCATCGAACGGTTGACCTCGAAGGTGTCGCCGCAGGCGCGGCAGCGGAACTCGTACCGGGGCATGCCACCCAGGGTACGTGGATCTGACGGTTCGCGGAGCATGGGTGATACTCGACAGGTGGTGGACGGCGAGGACGACACGCGTGTGCAACCGTTACGACCGGCCGCGCCGCTGGACGGGCCGCTCGAAGGCTCCGGGGCCGCGCCCGACCAGGCGCACAAGGTGCCCCGCCCTCGCCGCCCCTGGCTGAGCGGGCGTTCCGCCGGCGCGCCGAGCACGCCGGCGACCACCACGCCACCAGCCGCCGCGCCGGTTCCGCCAGCGGCGAAGTCCTCCGCAGCCGACTCCGCCGGGTCCGAACCGGACTCGCTCGCCACCGGCACGGAGGTTCCGGCCGAATCTGTCCCGGCCACAAGCCCCGCAGCCGCCCCCCTGGCCACGGCAGCCAACGCCGAGACAGGTAAGGCCGAAACCGAGACCGCGAAGGCCGAGACCGCGAAGACCGACGCCGCGGAGGCGGACGGCAGCGCCAGTGGCCCGACCTCGTCGAAGGCGGCCGGCGCGTCGAGCGCAGACGCGCCCGCCGACGACGCGAAGACCGACGCCGCAGGTCCGGCGAAGACCACTGTGGATGAGATCCCGGCCGTGCCGGCGTCCGACCCGGCCCGCCGACGGCGGGTGCAGTTCGCGCACGCGGTACGGATGCCGCCCCGTCGGGCAGCAGCCGCAGCGACCCAGGCGACCCGCGCCTGGGCGCGCCGGCCGAGTGGTCGGCTGACCCTGCCCGGTGTCTTCCTGCTGGCACTGGTGGCGGCGACCGGCGCGGCGGGAGCGCTGCTCGTACCGGCCACGATCCGTGCACCGCGCCCGGTCGCCGTCGACGCCTCGGCCGCGCCGAGCGGGGTGGCAGCGCCTGGGATGCCGTCCGGCCTGCCGACCGGGCCGCTGCCCACCGGGCCGCTGCCGACCGGGCCGCTGCCGACCCTTCCGCTGCCCTCCGGCGGGTTGCCCGGCAACGGGCTGCCGCCCGGGTCGGTGATCGGTGGCCGACCGTCGGATGCCCTGGCCGGCTGGGCGCAGCAGGTCGGTGCCAAGGTGGATGTCCCGGCGGTAGCCATGCAGGCGTACGGCTACGCCGAGCTGGTGCTCGCCCAGACCAACCGCAGCTGTGCGCTGAGCTGGACCACGCTGGCCGCGATCGGAAAGGTCGAATCGGATCACGGCTCGACCAACGGGGCGCAGTTGAGGCAGGACGGCAAGGCGGTACCCAACATCTTCGGGCTGCCGCTGGACGGCAAGGACGGCCGGATGAGGATCATCGACACCGACCGTGGGGCGCTCGACGGGAACTCGACCCTCGACCGCGCCATCGGGCCGATGCAGTTCATCCCGACCACCTGGCAGGAGATCGGCGCGGACGCGGACAACGACGGCGTCAAGGACCCACACGACCTGGACGACGCCGCCCTGGCAGCGGGGAACTACCTCTGCAAGGGCGGCCGGAACCTGAGCATCGCGGGCGACTGGTGGAACGCGATCCTCTCCTACAACGACGTACGGCGGTACGCCCAGGACGTCTACGACACCGCAAACCGGTACGGACGGGCCAGTCGCTCGTGAAGTGATCGTCTCGATACGTTGGAGAACTGGACACTTCCCCCGGGCCTCTGTTAGCGGCAAGCTAGACGGGTGATGGTGCGCGAGTGGGACCCCAGGACCGCGTCGTCCGCCGAGATCGCGTCGCTGTTGGCCACGCTGAACGCGGTCCTGGCGGCCGACCTGCCGCAGGATCCGCCCTGGCGGGAGGCTTCGCTGCGGGAGTACCTCGCCGAGGTGATGCCCGGCGAGCGGCGGATCTCCTGGATCGCCCAGGCCGAGCCGACGGATCCGGGCGACACGGGCGCCGTGATCGGCCAGGTGCACGTACTCCTTCTGGGTGACATCGGCGTGCTCGAGGTGCTGGTGCACCCGTCCGCGCGGCGCACCGGCCTCGGCCGTGACCTGGTGCTGCGTGCCGCGCGCCGGGTCTACCAGGAGGGTTTCCAGTCGATCGGGGTCGAGGTTGTCGGCGACACGCCGGCGGTCGGCTTCTACGAGTCGCTCGGCTTCACCCGGGAGTACGTGGAGACGCGCAGCGTGCTCGACCTGACGGCGGTGGACTGGGCCGAGCTGGCCGAGATGGCCACCGGCGTCGGGGCGGGCTACCAGTTGGAGTTCTTCCCGGGCGGGCCGCCGGACGACCTGATCGAGGCGTACGCGCGGGCCAAGGCCGAGGTGCGCGACGTCGACGACGGTGAGCTGCGCCCCAGCTCCTACGACCCGGAGCGACTGCGGGACAGCCTCGACACGCTGCACCGGCGGGGCATGAAGCCGTACATCGTGCTCGCCCGGCACGAGCAGAGCGGCGAGGTGGCCGGCCTGACCGAGGTGGTGGTGCCGGCGCAGCACCCGACCCGCGCCGACCAGTACGACACGATCGTCGCGCAGGATCACCGGGGCTACGGCATCGATCGGGCGATCAAGGCGCGGATGCTGCTGGAGTTGCGCTCCGCCGAGCCGGAGCTGATCGAGGTGCAGACCTGGAACGCGCAGGCCAACGAGGCGATGTTGAAGGTCAACGCTGAGCTGGGCTACCGCCCCGACCGGGACTGGTGCGAATACAGCGTCGATGTCGCTGAGCTGGTGCACCGCCTCGATCCACCGCGCTGAGAAATTCACGAAACTGTCCATTAGGGGATGGACGGTGGACAGTCGCGCACCTTAACGTGCGTTGACCCCCATCCACCCATCGTGGAGGCCCTATGCGCCCGCGCCGCTCAATCGCCGCGCTCGCGACCGCCACCGCCGCCGTGACAGTCACGGCGCTCGGCGTCGCACCCACCGCGGCCAGCGCCGCGCCCACCGACCTGTTCATCTCGGAGTACGTCGAGGGTTCGTCGAACAACAAGGCGATCGAGCTGTTCAACGGCACGGGCGCCGCCGTCGACCTGACGGCCGGTGGCTACCAGTTGCAGCTCTACTTCAACGGCTCCACCACGGCCACCACGATCGCCCTGACCGGCAGCGTGGCGGCCGGTGACGCGTTTGTGTTCGCCAGCGCCTCGGCCGGGGCCGCCATCCTCGCCCAGGCTGATCAGACCACCGGGGCGAGCCTCTTCAACGGTGACGACGCGATAGTGCTGCGCCGGGGCACCACGGTGCTCGACTCGATCGGCCAGGTGGGCGTCGACCCCGGCACCGAGTGGGGCGCCGGCGTCACCAGCACCGCGGACAACACCCTGCGCCGGCTGGCGAGCGTGGCCGCCGGTGACACCGACCCGTCGGACGCGTTCGACCCCGCCGCACAGTGGGCCGGCTTCCCCGTCGACACCTTCGACGGGCTGGGCGCGCACACCGTGGACGGCGGCGGCCCGGTCGACGTGCCCGCCACGCTGACCTGCGGCGGGCCGCTCGTCACCGCCGCCGGCACGGCCGCGAGCCGGGAGGTCACCGGTACCGACCCCGACGACACGATCGTCGACCTGGCGGTGACGGCGGTCAGCCCGACGCCGTCCGCCGGCTCGATCGCCCGTACCGCGTTCACCCCCGCCGACGGGGTGGGCGGCACCGCCCGCGCCACCGTCGGCGCGAGCGCCGACCTGGCCGCCGGGGCGTACACCGTCACCCTGACCACGACCGACGCGGGCGGTGGCACCGCGAGCTGCGCGCTGGCGGTGCAGGTGACCCGGGAGCTGACCGTCGGCGAGGTGCAGGGTCCGACCACCGACACCGAGACCGGTCCGAGCGACCGGTCACCGCTCGCACCGGCGAGCGGCAACGGCACGAGCAGCACCCTGTACGACGTACGCGGCGTGATCACCCAGTTGACCCTGGCCCGCACCTCGGCCGGAGCGGAGCAGCACGGCTTCTTCCTGCAGAGCCGCGTTGGTGACACCGACGGCGATCCGACCAGCTCCGACGGCATCTTCGTGTTCATGGGTACGTTCTCCTCGCTGATCGGCGGTTACGTGCCGACGGTCGGCGACGAGGTCGTGTTGCGGGCCCGGGTGTCGGAGTACTACAACTTCACCCAGCTCTCCGGCGCGTCGCTGGTCCGCCTGATCGGCGGTGGGCTGGTCGTGGACACCGAGGTCGCGGTGGCCGACGCGGTGCCGCCGGCCGTGCTGACCGACGCGCAGCGCTTCTGGGAGCGGCACGAGGGCTCCCGGATGCGGGTACGCGCGGGCAGCGGCGCGGTGAGCGGCCGGGACGTCTTCTCCTCCACCGCCGACGCGGAGCTGTGGGTGGTCGACCGCGACGACCCGCTGCTGGACCGCGCCGACCCGTACTCCCGGCGGGTCTTCCGTGATTCGCACCCGCTGGACAACGACCCGACCCGGCGCTTCGACGACGGCAACGGCCAGCGGACGCTGCTGGGCAGCATGGGCGTGAAGGCCACCGCCGGGGACAGCGCCGCGCTGCTCCCGCCGGCGCACACCTTCGACACGCTGCGGGCGGACGCGGTGGGCGGGGTCTACTACTCGTTCGAGAAGTACGGCGTCCAGGTCGAGCGGGCGGAGTTCGCCGCCGGGGCCGACCCGTCGAAGAACAACCCGCCCAAGCCGGCCGACCGGTCGCAGGAGGTGGCCGTGGCCACCTACAACGTGGAGAACCTGTACGACTACCGCGACGACCCGTTCGACGGCTGCGACTTCGCGGGTAACGCCGGCTGCGTGGGGGTTTCCCCGCCGTTCGACTACGTCCCGGCCAGCGAGGCGGAATACCGCGAGCAGTTGGCCGCCCTCGCCGATCAGATCGTCAAGGACCTGCACGCACCGGATCTGATCCTGGTGCAGGAGGCCGAGGACCAGGACATCTGCAAGGTCTCCGGGGCGGCGCTGAGCTGCGGCGACACCAACAACGCCGATGGCGCTCCGGACAGCATCCAGGAGTTGGCGCTCGCGGTGGCGGCGGCCGGTGGGCCCGCGTACGCCGCCGCCTATGATCGGACCGGCGCGGACGCTCGTGGCATCACCGCGGCCTTCCTGTACCGCACGGACCGGGTGTCGCTGGCGGACGCGACGGCGGCGGACCCCCTGTTGGGGTCGACACCGACCGTTCAGTACCGGGCTGCGGGGCTGCCGACCAACGCCGACGTGCAGAACCCGAAGGCCCTCAACGCGGTGCTGCCGGCGGACGTGGACACCTCGACCGGTCGGGACGGCAGCAACGTCTTCACCCGTGCTCCGCAGCTGGGCAAGTTCAGCGTGGCGGCGGCGCCCGGCTCGACCGAGCGGTTCACCCTGTACGCGCTCAGCAACCACTACTCCTCCGGCCCGGACAGCCGGGTCGGGCAGCGGCGTGAGCAGGCGCGCTACGGTGCGGCGATCGTCACCGCGATCGAGGCGGCCGACCCGGCCGCCCGGGTGGTCTACGGCGGGGACCTGAACGTCTTCCCCCGCCCGGACGATCCCATCGCGACCGGTGAGCAGCCCACGCCGTCGGACCAGCTCGCCCCGCTCTACGAGGCGGGCCTGCGCAATCTGTGGGACGACCTCGTTGCGGACGCGCCGGCCTCGGCCTACTCGTACAGCTTCGAGGGGCAGGCGCAGACTCTCGACCACCTGTTCGTCAACGACGCGTTCCACAGCGACCTGGTGCAGGTGCGGGCGGCGCACATCAACGCCGACTGGCCGGCGGAGTTCGCCGGTGACGGGTCGCGGGGTTCCAGTGACCACGACCCGCAGGTGGCGCGGTTCCGGTCCCGGGCGTCGTTGACAGTGGCCGACTCGGCGGTGGCCGAGGGCAATCAGGGCACCCGGCAGCTCACCTTCACCGCCACCGTGTCTCGGCCGCTGTCCCAGTCGGTGCTGCTCTGCGCCGCGACCGTCGGCCTCACGGCGCAGGTGGGCTCGGACTTCGACCCGTACGCCGGCTGCAAGGTGTTGGCGGCCGGGCAGACGTCGGTGGCGTTCCCGGTGTCGGTGCGCGGTGACCGCAAGCGGGAGGCGGACGAGAAGTTGACGTTGCTGGTGGCCGGCGTGCCCGGCCTGAGGCTGGCTGATCCACTCGCTACCGGAACGATCACCAACGACGACTGATTCTGGAGTGGTCTTCGACGGCCCGCCGAACCCCGCCCGGGGGCGGCGGGCCGCCGTCCGTCCCGCCGGTCAGTCGTACCGCCAGCGCTGTGGCGGTGGTGGCTCGCCGCGGTGCTTGGCTACCCGCACCTCCCATTGGCTACGCCGACGCATCGCGTCGCGGACCTCCCGGTTGCGGTAGAACGTCTCGGGCGGGCGGGCCAGCCCATAGATGTCCGCCCACCACTCCCCCGGCTTCGGGTCGAGAATGGTGTCCAGGTGCGTCGGGTAGCGGCGCCCCGCACCGTCACGCGTGTCTTCCCAGTCCCGCATGGGCATGAGCACCCGGCCGAGGTCGTCGACGACGGCCAGCCGACACCCGACGACGTTGATGATCCGGCAGAGCAGCTCGATGCTCGGAACAGTCCGACCGCCTTCGATGCGGCCGATGGTGGCGTGGTGCACCCCTGCCCGTCGGGCCAGCTCACGTTGGCTGAGGTCGGCATGACGACGGACCGCCCGGACGATGCCAACGACCGGCCATAGGGTGTCGGAGGGCTCGCTCGGTAGGTCGTCCATGCCTCCACCGTCCCGGCTCGCCCCGTTTCTCGCAGCCCCGTTCGGCTGGCCTGTGGACAACGGAAGGACCTGTGGACAACGGGACATCCGTCATCGTGGCGAGGGTGGCTTCCGCTCAGACGGCGAAGTCGTGGGCTTTGAGCAGCACGTCGTACGGTCGACGGAGCGGGGAGGCAATCCCTGACCTATCCCCTTTGCTCTGCACCCTGATACGCGCCACCCCGCCGGCCCCTCTGAAGCGCGCCCCCCGACGGCCCCTCCGAAGCGCGCCACCAAGACGGGCCCTCTGAAGCGCCACCCCGACACGCTCTATCCCTGCTGATACGCGCCATCCTGGTCAGCGCCGGCCTGAGACCGTGGCCGGCGCATCCGCGGGTGCAGAGCAGAGGCAGTCGTGGAGACATCGGAGCCAGGGATCCACAAAGCCAGGAGCCAGGAATCCGCACAGTCAGGAGCCGGGATCCGGCCGACATGACCTGGACCCCGCGCGAGCCGGGCCCCAGCGGTCACGGCCGCGTCAGAGTCCACCGGGCGCGCCACGATCGGCGCACGGCGGGAGAGGGTGGCCGCGGACGGGCCGCTCAGTAGCGCTGGCGGAGCAGACCGGCGGCCTCGACGGCCCAGTAGGTGAGGATGACCTGCGCACCGGCCCGCTTGATCGAGGTGAGGGTCTCCAGCATCACCCGCTCGCGGTCGATCCAGCCGTTCGCGGCGGCCGCCTCGACCATCGCGTACTCACCGGAGACTTGGTAGGCGGCGACCGGGACGTCCACCGCGGCCCGCACCGCCGACACCACGTCGAGGTAGGGCAGCGCCGGCTTGACCATCACCAGGTCGGCGCCCTCGGCCACGTCCAACGCGACCTCGCGCAGCGACTCACGCAGATTGGCCGGGTCCTGCTGGTAGGTGCGCCGGTCGCCCTCCAGCGCCGACTCCACCGCCTCCCGGAACGGGCCGTAGAAGGCGGAGGCGTACTTCACCGCGTACGCCAGCACGGAGACGTCCTGGTGCCCGGCGGCGTCGAGGGCCCGGCGTACCACGCCGACCTGGCCGTCCATCATCCCGGACGGCCCGACCATGCCGACCCCGGCAGCGGCCTGGGCCACCGCCATGTCGGCGTACGCGGCCAGGGTCGAGTCGTTGTCCACCTCGCCGTCGGGGGTGAGCAGCCCACAGTGCCCGTGCGAGGTGAACTCGTCGAGGCACAGGTCACTCATCACCACCGTGGCGTCGCCCACCTCGGCCACCACGTCGCGGATGGCGACGTTGAGGATGCCGTTCGGGTCGATGCCGCCGGAGCCGGTCGGGTCCCGCTGCTCCGGCACGCCGAAGAGCATGATCCCGCCGACACCGGCCTGGACTGCCTCGGCCGCGGCCTTGCGGAGCGAGTCCCGGGAGTGCTGGAGCACCCCCGGGAGCGACCCGATGGCGCGGGGCTCGGTCAGCCCCTCCTTGACGAACATCGGCACGACCAGCTCGGCCGGGTCGACCCGGGTCTCTGACACCAGCCGGCGGACCGCCGGGTTGCGGCGCAGCCGGCGGGGCCGGATCTCGGGGTACGACATGGCGGGCCCTCCTCGAACGACTACCGGAAGCGCAGAGCGGTAGGGCCCTGCACCTTCGAGCCACGGCGCTGCTTGGCCGGCATGGCGGCCAGCTTCTCCCGCAGTTCGACGGCGTAGGCGGCGAGCGCCTCCACCAGGTCGGGCACCGAGGCGTGCGGCGGCTGGACGTCGACGCGCAGGCCGAACTCCGTCGCGGTCTCCGCCGTCTTGGGCCCAATGACGGCAACAACGGTCCGGGCGTGCGGCTTCCCGGCGATGCCGACCAGGTTGCGCACGGTGGAGGACGAGGTGAAGAGCACCGCGTCGAACCCGCCCGACTTGATCGCGTCGCGGATCTCGGCGGGCGGCGGAGCGGCCCGCACCGTCCGGTACGCGGTCACGTCGTCGACCTCCCAGCCGCGCTCGGTGAGCCCGGCGGCGAGCGTCTCGGTGGCGATGTCGGCGCGCGGCAGCAGCACCCGGCCCACCGGGTCGAGGATCTCGTCGTGCGGCGAGAACTCGGCCAGCAGGCCCTCCGAGGACTGCTCCCCGGCGGGGATCAGCTCCGGCTGGATGCCGAACGCGCGGACCGAGTCCGCGGTGGCCTCACCGATGCAGGCGATCTTGACGCCGCCGAAGTGCCGGGCGTCGAGGCCGTGCTCGGCGAACTTCTCCCAGACCGCGCGGACCGCGTTCACCGAGGTGAAGATCACCCAGGCGTACCGGCCGTCGACCAGGCCCTTGACCGCCCGCTCCATCTGCGCCGGGGTACGCGGCGGCTCGACCGCGATGGTCGGCACCTCGCACGGGATCGCCCCGTACGCGCGCAGCCGGGCGCTCATCGCGCCGGCCTGCTCCTTGGTCCGGGGTACGAGCACCTTCCAGCCGTACAGCGGGCGGTTCTCCCACCAGCTCAGCTTGTCGCGCTGCCCCACGCCCACACCGACGGTGAGCACCACGCGGCCGGTGAAGCCGAGCGCGGCGGCCACGAAGCTGTCCACTGTCGACGTGGTCGTGTACTGGGTCTCGCCGGTGCCGTCGCCGGTCACCCCGACGCCGGTGGTGCCGTCGACCCCGGCGGCGAGCAGCCCGTCCCGGACGGCGGCAAGGTCACCGGCGTCCACGGCGAGCGCGAGCGAACCCCGGCCGACGGCCGTGGCCAGCGCCTCGAAGTCCAGCACACTGACGTCCTCGACGTCGGCGGCCGTACGCACACCCGGCAGCGGGACCCCGGCGTACGTGGCCACACCCTCGGCCTGGCCGACGCCGGGCACCACCTCGAAGTGGGCGGCGGTGCGGGCCACCGCCTGCACCTCCTTGACCACCGAGTCGTGCCCGAACGGGTCGCCGGCGACCAGGTGCACCGCGTTCAGCCCGGAGCGGGCCGCGGAGATGAGTACCTTCGCCACGTCCCCGGGCGCGCCCTCGGCCGGGGTGAACTCGGCATCAGCGGAGGCCTCGGCGCGCACGACGGCGAGCAACGACTCCGGGACTCCCCGGTCGTAGATCACCTGGTCGGCGTCGACCAGGGCGTCGTGGGCCCGACGGGTCAGCAGGCCCGGGTCACCGGGGCCAGCCCCGACGAACGCGATACGGCCGACGGGCTTACGGGTGCGGGTCATTCTGTGCTCCCAAATTGCTGGGTCCCCGGGCCGGTGTGTCCTTCGTGGCCGAGGATCGAGTCGGCGCCGAGGTCGAGGAGTTCGGCGGCGAGTGCCTTACCGATCTCCGCCGCGTCGGCGGGCGTTCCGGTGCGGGACAGCCGGAGGTCACGAGTGCCGTCCGGGCTGATCACCGCCCCGCGCAGGTAGATCTCATCGCCGGTCTCGCCTTCGGCGAGTTCGGCATAGGCGGCGACGGGTGCGCTGCACCCGGCCTCCAGGGTTGCCAGAAACGCACGTTCCGCGGTGACCGCGGATCGTGACGGTGCGTGGTCGAGCACGGCGAGCAGCTCGACCAGGTCCCGGTCGTCGACCCGGCACTCCACGGCCAACGCGCCCTGAGCGGGGGCGGGCAGCATGAGCATCGGGTCCAGCGACTCGGTGATCACGTCGAGTCGGCCAAGTCGGGCCAGACCGGCCCGTGCCAGGACGACGGCGTCGAGATCGGCTTCGGGGCCGAGCACCCGCCCCAGGCGGGTGTCGACGTTGCCGCGGATCGGGGTGACCTCCAGTTGCAGGCCGAGGGCGTGCAACTGGGCGATCCGACGCAGCGCGCCGGTGCCCACAGTGGCCCCGGGCGGCAGTTCGGCGAGTGTTCGGCCGTCGCGGGCCACCAACGCGTCGCGCGGGTCCTGCCGGGCCGGGACCGCCGCGATGTGCAGCCCACCGGCGGCGGCGGTGGGCAGGTCCTTGTACGAGTGCACAGCGAAGTCGATCGTCCCGGCGGTCAGCGCGTCGCGCAGTGCGGAGACGAACACCCCGACGCCCAGCCGGTGCACCGGCGCGTTGGAGCGGTCGCCTGCGGTGACCACCTCGACCAGCTCGACGGGGCGACCGGTGGCGACGGTCAACGCCTCGGCGACCTGGCCGGACTGGGCCATCGCCAGGGCGCTGCCCCGGGTGCCGAGGCGCAGTGGGGCGGTCATCGCGCACCTCCGCTGGGTGGGGTGGGCTCGGCGGCGTCGGCTCCGGACAACGGGTCGGTGCCGGGGAGCGCCATGCCGAGGTCGGGGGTCAGCACGTCCGGGACGGTGTCCACCGGCGAGGTCTGCGGCACCTCGAGGTCGAACAGCTCGCGCAGCAGTGCCGCGTACTGGTCGCCGCCGGGCTCCGCGGCCAACTGGCGGACCTTGACGGTGGGCTGGTGCAGCAGCCGCTGCACGACCCGGTGCACCGTGCGGGCCACCTCGGCTCGCAGGTCGTCGCCGAGGTCGGGGCGACGCTGGGCCAGTCGGCGCAGCTCGGCGGTGACCACGTCGTCGGCGCGGCCGCGCAGCGCGGCCACTGTGGGTGCCACGTCGGCGCCGCGCAGCCAGGTGAGGAAGCCCTCCACCTCGCCGAGGACGATGCGTTCGACGGCTGCGGCGTCGGCAGCCGCCGGACCGTCGGCGAGCAGCGCCGCCATCCGGTCGATGTCGATCACCTCGACGCCGGGCAGCTCGGCGACGCCCTCCTCGACGTCGCGCGGAACGGCAAGGTCGAGCAGGACCAACGGGCCCCGAGACCTGTCGCGTTCGGCCAGTGCCGCGGAGACCACCGACCGGGTGAGGACCGGTTCGGTGGACGCGGTGGCGGCTACTACGATGTCCACTGTGGAGAGGGTGTCGGCCAGCTCGGTCATCGGCGCGGCACTCGCCCCGTACGACTCGGCGAGCCGGACGGCCCGGTCGGCGCCCCGGTTGCTGACGGTGAGCGGCCCGGCACCCAGCCGGGACAGCGTGGCCACCCCGAGTGAGCCCATCGCACCGGCGCCGACCACCAGGGCCGGGCGGCCGACGAGGTCGCCGTCGAGGTGCCCGGCGGCCAGCTCCAGGGCGGCGGTGACGACGCTCTGGCCGGCCCGGTCGATGCCGGTCTCGGCGTGGGCCCGCTTGCCTACCCGCAACGCCTGCTGCATCAGCTCGTGCAGCAGGCGACCGGCCGAGTCGGCGCCGGTGGCCCAGTGGTACGCGTCACGCAACTGGCCGAGGATCTGCGCCTCGCCCACCACCATCGAGTCCAGACCGGTGGCGACCCGGAAGACGTGGTCCACGGCCGCCGTGTCGTAGTGCACGTACAGGTGGCTGGCGAGCGCGGTCGGCGAGCTGCCGGCCTGTTCGGCCAGCACGGCGCAGACGTCGCCGAGCCCACCGTGGAAACCGGACACGGCGGCGTAGACCTCCACCCGGTTGCAGGTGGAGACGATCACCGCCTCTGCCACGTACGGCTGGGCGACCAGGCGGTCCAGTGTGCGGGTCAGGTCGGCGGGGGGCACGGCCAGCTGCTCCAGCGTGGCGACCGGGGCGGTCCGGTAGGACGCGCCGACGACGAGCAGTTTCACGTGCCTATCGCCTCCTGGGTGTCGGTGGCCGCGAACCCGCCCGGCAGGGCGGTGAGAGCGGACCCGCCGGTGGCGGGCAACGCGGTCAGCGACGCCTTGCGGTGCTCGTGGAAGGACAGAATCTGCAGCTCGATGGCGAGGTCGACCTTGCGCACGTCGACCCCCTCCGGAACCGAGAGTACGCACGGCGCGAAGTTGAGGATGCTCGTCACGCCGACGGCGACCAGTTGGTCGGCGACCTGCTGGGCGGCGGCGGCCGGGGTGGCGATCACGCCGATCGCGAGGGATTCCTCCGCGGCGACCGTCGGCAGGTCGTCAACATGCCTGACCACCAGGCCGTTGATCTCCTCACCGACCCGTGAGCGATCGGCGTCGAGCAGTGCGGCGATCCGGAAGCCCCGGCTGGCGAAGCCGTCGTAGCCGGCCAGAGCGTGACCGAGATTACCCACGCCGACCAGGGCGACCGCCCGACGTTGGGTGAGCCCGAGCACATACTCGATCTGCTCGATCAGCAGCGCGACGTCGTAGCCGACGCCCCGGGTGCCGTACGAGCCGAGGTGGGAAAGGTCTTTGCGGAGCTTGGCGGAGTTGACCCCGGCGGCGGCGGAGAGACCCTCGCTGGAGACCGTCTCGTGCCCGGTGTCGGCGAGGTTGTGCAGCGCGCGCAGGTACTCCGGGAGCCGAGCGACGGTCGCCTCGGGCAGATCCGGGAGCGCCGGTACGGCACCGGCGCGGCCGGGCGCGCCTGGGTGACGGTGCTGACTCATGAGACTCCGTGCGGTGCGATCCTCGGCCAACTCCGCTGGTCGGCCGTTTGTGGACTCCCGCTGGCGACCGAGATTGCCGGCTGTGCTAGCAGGGCGCGTCGGAGTCACAGCGTAGGCGCTTGTGAAGACGTGCACAAATCGCGATCTTGTCGCTGCGTGGCGCGACCTCACCAGCCCCTCCATTCCACAAGATCGATTGAACGGCCTGGTCCGCTCACCGCCCGGGCGATTATTGCTCAATCCCGACTTCTCTGACCAATCCCGCGCCGACCCGGGCCCAGGTCCGCCGCCACGCCCCGCGATCTTGCACTTTCTGCTCTCACTTCTCGCCCATTCAGGGGCAATTCACCAACACAAACTGCAAGATCGACGCCGTGGGGCGGGGTGGGGCGGGGTGGGGTGGGGTGGGGTGGGGTGGGGTGGGGTGGGGTGGGTGGGGTGGGGTGGGGGTAGCACTACGGCGGAGAGGCGGGGTTTCGGGATGGGGCCGGCGAGGCCACCTGCCTAGCCTTTGAGCATGACCGCCGTTGCCGCCACCAGCGACCCACCGACGCTGGCACCCAGCATCCCCCGCCAGCTCTTCGTCGACTCCGGGTACGTGCTGCTCGGCCTGCCCCTGGGGCTGGCCAGCTTCATCGTCCTCGTCGTCGGCCTGTCGGTGAGCGTCGGCCTGGTCGTCACGGTGATCGGCCTGCCGATCCTCAGCGGCACCCTGTACGCCGCCCGTGGCCTGGCCGACATCGAGCGGCTGCGGATGGCTGCGGTGCTCCGGCAGCCCCGGATCCGGCCGAACTACCGGCTGCCCGAAGCCGGCGCGAACGCCTGGCGCCGGATCTTCGTGCCGATCCGGGATGCCCAGTCCTGGCTCGACCTGGCGCACGGCATCCTGCGGCTGATCACGGCGGTGGGCACCTTCGTGGTCACGTTGTCGTGGTGGGCCGCGGCGATCGCCGGCTCGCTCTACTGGGCGTACGACTGGGCTCTGCCCCACCCGTCCGGTGAGGGTGACCAGGATCTGGCGCAGCTCCTCGGCCTGGGCGACTCGACCACCGCCCGGATCGGGCTGAACACCGCGCTCGGGGTGTTCTTCCTGATCACCCTGCCGATCGTGGTGCGGGGCTGCGCACTGCTCCAGGCGAGTTTCGCCAAGGCCATGCTGACCGGGGTGGCCGAGATGCGCGACCGGATCACAGTGCTGGAGGAGCAGAAGCGGGCCGCCGTGTCCGCCGAGGCCTCCGCGCTGCGCCGGTTGGAGCGTGACATCCACGACGGTCCCCAGCAGCGCCTGGTCCGGCTGGCGATGGACCTCAGCCGGGCCCGGATGCAGCTCGCCTCGGACCCGGACGCGGCGGGCCAGACCATCGACGAGGCGGTCAGCCAGACCCGGGACACGCTTGCCGAGCTGCGGGCGTTGTCCCGGGGCATCGCCCCGCCGATCCTGGTCGACCGGGGCCTGCCCAGCGCGCTGGCCGCGATCGCCGGCCGCGGGTTGATCCCGATCGAGCTCCAGGTGGACCCGCAGCTCGGCACCCCGGCCGGGCGGCTCGACCCGGCGGTGGAGAACACCGCGTACTTCGTGGTGTCCGAGGCGTTGACGAACGTCGCCAAGCACAGCCGGGCCACCGAGGCCACTGTGACGGTGACCCGGCGAGGCTCCCACCTGCGGGTATGGGTGGGCGACGACGGGCAGGGCGGCGCGCACCTGGCGAAGGGGCACGGGTTGGCCGGCATCGCCGACCGGGTCCGGGCCGCGGGTGGCGAACTGATGGTGGTCAGCCCGACCGGTGGCCCCACCGAGATCCGCGCCGAGCTGCCGCTGTGAGCGCGAGGAGTGAGCCGGGTTTGCGAGCCCCGCAGTCGCGAACCAAGAAGATGCTGTGAGCGCGAGGAGTGAGCCGGGTTTGCGAGCCCCGCAGTCGCGAACCAAGACGATGCTGTGAGCGCGAGGAGTGAGCCGGGTCTGCGAGCCCCGCAGTCGCGAACCAAGAAACTGCTGTGAGCGGCCGGAACCCGCCGCGATGGTGAGCGACGTGGTAGACAACACAGCCATGCGCATCGTGATCGCCGACGACGCCGTCCTGCTCCGGGAGGGGCTGGTCCGGCTGCTGACCGAGAGTGGGCACCAGGTGGTGGCCGCCGTCGGGGACGGTGACGCCCTGGTCGAGGCGGTGGTCGAGCACCGGCCCGACGTGTCGATCGTCGACGTCCGGATGCCGCCGTCGCACACCGACGAGGGGCTGCGGGCTGCGGTGGAGGCCCGCCGGCTGGTGCCGCGTACGCCGATCCTGGTGCTCTCCCAGTACGTCGAGGTGTCGTACGCCGATGATCTGCTCGCGACCACCGGCGGTGCCGGCGGCGGGATCGGCTACCTGCTCAAGGACCGGGTGGCCGCGATCGACGAGTTCCTGGACGCGCTGCGCCGGGTGGCGGGCGGCGGCACGGTGCTCGACCCGGAGGTGGTCGGTCAGCTCTTCGCCCGACGCCGCCGTGACGACCCGCTGCGGGAGCTGACCCCCCGCGAGCGCGAGGTGCTCGCCCTGATGGCGGAGGGGCGTTCGAACACCGCGATCGCGCGCGCCCTGGTGGTCAGCGACGGCGCGGTGGAGAAGCACGTGCGCAACATCTTCACCAAGCTCACCCTGCCGCCGGACACCGAACAGCACCGGCGGGTGCTGGCCGTCCTCACCTACCTGCGAAACTGACCTCCCGGGCCAGGGCCACCGCGTCGCTGAGGGTGTCGGCGACCGGGTGGCCGGAGGCGCGCAGCCGGCCCGGGTCGGTGAAGCCGCCGGTGTAGAGCACGGCACGGCCGCCGACCGCGAGCGCCGCGTCGGCGTCGTCGATGGAGTCGCCGATCAGCACCACCGAGGCACCGTCCACGCCCAGTTCGGCCAGGTGCAGCTGGAGCGACTCGGCCTTGTGGCCGCCGCCGACCGTGGCCCGCAGTCCGTCGACGCGGGTGAAGTGGCTGGTCAGACCGTACGTGTGCACGGTCGGGACCAGTTCCTCGTGGAACCACATGGAGAGCAGGCTCTGGGTGCCCGACCAGGAGGCCATCGCGGCGCGTGCGTCAGCGGCCAGCTCGCAGGTGGTCAATCCGGTGCGGTACGCGTCGTGGAAGATCTTGTCCAGCCGACCGAACTCGTCGTCGTCCACTGCCTGCCCGAGCACGTCGGCGTAGTACTCGGCGATCGGCCTGCGGAACCGCACCCGGTGCTCGTCCAATGTGACAGTCGGCCCACCCAGGCTCGTGAACACGACGTTGGTGGCGGACACCACCAGGCTGAGGTCGTTGAGCAGGGTGCCGTTCCAGTCCCAGACGAGGTGCGGGTGCGCGGAGGTCATCAGAGCACCCTAGGCACTCCTCAGAGCTGCGGCGTGGTCAGGTCCCGCAGCAGCCGGTCCTCCTCGACCCGCCAGTAGCCGTGCTCCTTGCCGTCGAGCATGACCACCGGCAGCCGGTCCCCGTACTCCCGCTCCAGCCCCTCGTCGCCGGTGACGTCCCACTCGACCCACTTGTCGCCGGTGACCGCGACCACCCGGTCGAGCGCCGCCTTGGCGTCGTCGCACAGGTGGCAGCCGGGTCGGGTGATCAGGGCGAGTCGGGCGTCAGTGGCCATCGGTTACCTCCGTGCGGTCGGTCGGCGGCGCCGACCGGAGTTGGGTCTTGCGTACCTTGCCGATCGCCGAGTGCGGCAGGGCGTCGACGAACTCGACAGCGGTCGGGCACTTGAACCGGGCCAGGTTCCGTGCGCAGTGGGCGAGCAGTTCCTCGCTGGTCACCGGTCGGCCCTGCGCCGGCACCACGTACGCCCGCACAGTCTCGCCGGTCCGCGGGTGTGGCACACCCAGTACCGCCGACTCGACCACCCCGGGGTGCCCGGCGAGCACCAGCTCGACCTCGTGCGGGTAGACGTTGAACCCGTTGACCAGGATCAACTCGCCGAGCCGGTCGACCAGGAAGAGGTCACCGTCCTCGTCGGCGTACGCGATGTCACCGGTGCCCCACCAACCGTCGGCGTCCGGGCCACCCCGACCGTCGGGCCAGTAGCCGGTGAAGAGGTTCGGGCCGGACACCACGATCTGCCCCGGGTCGGTGCCCGGAGCCACGTCGGAGATGTCCAGCTCGTCGGGGTCGTCGTCGGGGACGGTCAGCCCGTCCCGCCACAGGTCCGTCCCGTCGGCACCGACCAGGCGTAGCCGCACCCCGGGCAGCGGTCGGCCGATCGAACCCGGCTTGGCCACGCCGCCGACCAGGGTGGAGGTGAGCACCGGCGCGGTCTCGGTGAGGCCGTACCCGATGTGGACCTGATGCCCGGTGATCTCGGTGAAGCGCGCCGCGACAGCGGGTTCGAGCGGTGCCGCGCCGCAGACCGCCACCCGCACCGACGCGGTCGCCGCGCGGGTCGTGGCCGCGCCGGCCCAGGTCAGGAACATCGACGGTACGCCGACCAGCACGCTGACCCGGTGCCGCGCGACCTCGTCCAGCCCCGCCGTCGGGCCCGGCTCGTCGAGCAGCACACCAGTCGCGCCGTGGTGCACCACCGCGCCGAGCCCCGAGTTGAGCCCGTACGCGTGGAACAGCGGCAATGCCAGGAGAACGGTGTCGGTCGGCCCGACCACCGGCGGCTCGATCCCGGCGACCTGTTCGTGGTTGGCGAGCAGGGCCTGGTGCGAGAGCATCGCCCCCTTGGGTCGCCCCTCGGTGCCGGAGGTGTAGAGCAGGACAGCCAGGTCGACGCGGCCGGGGTGCCGGTCCGGGCGTGTCGGCGGTCGGTGGCGTGCCGTGCACCGAGGCGAGCGCGGGCAGTTCGGCGGCCACGTCGGCGACCAGGCCTCGAACATGGTCGGTGGCGATGAGGACCGACGCGCCGGAGTCGGCGAGCACGTGCCGGAGCTCCGGGGCGGTGAGGCCGGGGTTGACCGGCACGGTGACCAGCCCGGCGCGGAGGGCGCCGAGCCAGGCGATCACGAAGTCCGGTGTGTTGGGCAGCGCGATGGCGACGCGTGGCGGCGTAGCGCCGGGGTCGGTGGGTGGCGCGGCGGCGGACAGGCCGCGGGCGGCGGCGTCCACCGCGGTGTCCAGTTCAGACCAGCTCACTGTGTGTTCACGCCAGTGCAGCGCGGGCCGGTCGGCGCTGTCGAGAGCCGCCCGGCGGACCCGGTCGGCGAGGTTCGGCGCGGGGCTTTCCAAGGCGTCCTGCACGGTGATCGAGTCTGGCACAGCGGGCCCCGGCGGGCCACGCCCGATGGTGGTGCGCCACGCCCGGAGGACGACGCCGCGACAGTCCCATGTACGGGACTGTCCGGTGTACCGCCGGCGATCCGATCAGGTTCTGTCGATGGGACGTGCGACGCTGACCAAGGGCAGTTCGGCCGCCCCCGTCCGGCCGGCCGGCGCGGTGGGTCAGCCGAACGGTCGGTAAGCCTCCGAGCTGGGGATCCATCCTGGAACACCGAGCCGACGGAAAGTCAATCGCACACGACGGACAACCGGTCCGCCACCGGTGCGACGGAGCGGGAAATACTTCCGCCTTGTGTAACGGACTTGCCACGCGCGGGTGACGTTGGCCCTATCATCACTCGGGTCGGCTCACCCCATTTGCCGTGAGTCGACACCCCTCAGCCCGAGGAGGCCCCCGTGCCTGTGAGCGCATTGGACCAGCACCTCCACGGGAATTGCCGCGCGTCGGCAACTCCCGTGACCGTCCTGCCCGACCGGTCACCCGGCCGGTCCGCCCCGACGAGACCCAGCCCGGCCCGCCCGGCGACCGACGGGACGGGGGCGACGCGATGACCACCTTCGGATACGCGGAACGCCCGGTCGGCCTGACCGGTCAACCCGCCCGCTCCCACGTCAACGAGCGGCCGGCGGCCCGCGCCCCGTCTGACGAACAGCACGGCGGCGTCGTGCGGGGTGACGGCGCGGCGCAGCGGATCCGCAGCCGGCCGCACCACAACGAGCCACCGCCGCGACCCGCGGTGCCCGGTGGAAACGCGAAGCCGGCCGGCGGCCGGGTCGCCGTACCGCCGCGACCCACGATGCCCGTGCAGGGTCGTCGGATAAGCGACACACCGGCGGTCACCACCGACCCGGCGGCGGGCGAGACGGCGGTGATCCCGGCGGTGCCGGCCACCACCGCGACCACCCCGACCGGTTTCCCGAGCCGCCCGGACCCGTCCGACCCGGCGACCGAGGTCTGGACGCTGATCGAGCGGGCCCAGGCCGGCGAGTCCGAGGCGTTCGGTCTGATCTACGACCGCTACGTGGACACCGTCTTCCGGTTCGTCTACTTCCGGGTCGGCAACCGGCAACTCGCCGAGGACCTCACCTCGGACACCTTCCTGCGCGCGCTCAAGCGGATCGGCAGCTTCACCTGGCAGGGCCGCGACCTCGGCGCCTGGCTGGTGACGATCGCCCGTAACCTCGTCGCGGACCACTTCAAGTCGGGCCGGTACCGGCTGGAGGTCACGACCGGCGACGTCCTCGACGCCGACCGGGAGGACCGGGGCCCGGAGGGCAGCCCGGAGGCGGCGGTGGTGGAGCACATCACCAACGTCGCGCTCCTCACCGCTGTCAAGCAGCTCAACCCGGAGCAGCAGGAGTGCATCGTGCTCCGCTTCCTCCAGGGCTTCTCGGTCGCCGAGACGGCCCGCGCGATGGGCAAGAACGAGGGAGCCATCAAGGCCCTCCAGTACCGCGCCGTCCGCGCCCTGGCCCGGCTGCTGCCCGACGGCTTCCAGCCGTAGTTTGTTACGGCGGGACCGACGGGCGTCGATCAACGTCCGCGCAGCTCAGAGTCGGTCCCGCCCGGTGATGACCATCACTTTCTGTAATTTCCGCCCCGCCAGGCCCGTAACCCGTGCCCGGTCCGCCGCGTTTCTCCGGGTGCGACCGGTGGATGTCCCGGCAGGCCCGGGTCACCGAGGTCCGACCGGTATGCCGGCGGCACCTCACCTCCGTGGTGTCACACTGCCGCCCGGTCGCTGGCAACGACGGCGGCCGACCGGCCGTGACCAGCGAGAGGAGGTGCCTGCGGTGGACAACACCCTCTTCTCCCGCCGGCGCGCGGAGCGCTTCGCGCAGCTTCTCGACGAGGCCAACGGCGCTCGACGACACCACGTGCGATCCCGGGTGGACGGCCAACTGGCACCGCTCGTCGCAGTGGGTCAGCGGCTCAGCGTCGACCCCCCGGCTGTCGAGGTGGACCAGGACTTCCGTACCGGCCTGCGGGCGATGCTGCTCGCCACCGCCGAGAGGGAAGGGCTGGGCAGCACACCGGCGGCGGTCAGCGAACCGGCCGCCACCACCACCCGCGGGCGGCTGCTGCCGGCGGTCACCGCACGGCGGGCCCGAGCCCGGGGCGCGATCCTGGTCGGCATCGCCGCCGGGGCCATCGCCGTCTCCGGCATCTCCGCCGCCAGCGAGAACGCGGTACCCGGTGACGCGCTGTACGGCATGAAGCGCTCCACCGAACGTGCCCAGCTCGCCCTGGCCAGCTCCGACATCAGCAGAGGCCAACTCTTCCTGGACTTCGCCCGGACCAGAGTCGGCGAAGCCGCCAAGCTGCGCGGCGACCGGATCGGCTACAGCGCGGTCCTCGACGACATGGACGCCGACAGCCGGCAGGGAGTTCGCCTGCTGACCTCCGCCGCCGTGCAGCGGGTCGAGCCGGGCAGCCTGGACACCCTCAACACCTTCGTGTCGAGCCAGCGCCGGGCCGTACGCGGTCTGCTCGACGGGAGCACCCGGGTCGACCGGGAACGGACCCAGCGGTCGCTGGTGTTGCTGGACAGCATCCGGGAACGCTCGGACGACCTGCGCGCGGCGATCGCCTGCGGCCTGCCGGCACCGACCGCCAGCGACGCCCTCGGGCCGAACCCGAACACCTGCCCCGGGGCCCGCTGACCCGCGTCCCCATACCGCACGTCCGACCGGCCGCGCCACAGTTCGCTGTGTGCCCGGCCGGTCGCCCGTCTACGGCGGATACGCTCGCGGGGAGCATCCGTCGTACCGGTGAGGAAGGGATTCGCGTGGCGCGCAGCCGTAAGGTGACGGTCAGCACCGACGCCGAGGGGCACACCGCAGCCTGGGCGGAGACCGACCTGGCCCCGGTCAGCGCACCCGATCCGAGCGCCGCGGCGTTCTTCGACGTGGACAACACGATGATGCAGGGCGCGTCGATCTACTGGTTCGCCCGTGGGCTCGCCTCCCGAAACTACGTGACGACCGCCGACCTGGCCCGATTCGCCTGGCAGCAGCTCCGCTTCCGGCTGCTGGCCCGGGAGCACGCCGGTGACATGTCACTTGCCAAGGAGGCCGCGCTGGCCTTCGTGCAGGGCTGGCGGGTCAACGAGGTCGAACACCTCGCCGAGGAGATCTTCGACGAGATGATGGCCCCCCGGATCTGGGCCGGCACCCACCAGCTCGCGCAACGTCACCTGGACGGCGGTCAACGGGTCTGGCTGGTCAGCGCCGCCCCCGTCGAGATCGGCCGGGTGATCGCCGCCCGGCTCGGCCTGACCGGTGCCATCGGCACTGTGGCCGAGGTGCTGGACGGGGCGTACACCGGACGGTTGGTGGGTGACCTGATGCACGGGCCGGCCAAGGCTGAGGCGGTCACCCAGCTCGCCGCCGTGGAAGGGCTCGACCTGTCCCGCTGCGCGGCCTACAGCGATTCGGCGAACGACCTGCCGCTGCTCCGCGCGGTGGGCCGGGCGGTGGCCGTCAACCCGGACGGCGCCCTGCTGCGGCAGGCCCGCCAGCACGGCTGGGAGGTGCGGGACTTCCGCAGCGGTCGCCGAGCTGTCAAGATCGCTGTGCCGTCGACGGCGGCCGCCGGGCTGGTCGCCGGCGCGGTCACCGCCGGCCTGGCCCTCCAGCGCCGCCGCCGAGCCGGCTGACCTCACGCGACGCGTCGCGCCGGCTGGCTTCAGGGGCCGAACGGGTCGGGCCGTCGCTCCAGCAGCGTGTGCAGGGTCTGCTGGATGGTCTCCCGCACCTGGTCGGCGAGGTTGAAGACCACCAGCGGGTCGTCCGCCGAGTCGGTCAGGTGGGCGGTGGGGATCGGCGGGCAAAACTCGATCAGCCACTTGCTGGGTAGCGGCACCATGCCCAGCGGGCCGAGCAGCGGGAACGTCGGCGTGACCGGGAAGTAGGGCAGCTTCAGCAGCCGCGCCAGGGGCTTGATGTCGGCGAGCATCGGGTAGATCTCCTCGCCGCCGACGATGGCGACGGGAACGATCGGGGTGCCGGTACGCAGCGCCGCCGAGACGAACCCGCCCCGCCCGAAGCGTTGCAGCTTGTACCGGTCGGCGTAGAGCTTGCCGATGCCCTTGAAGCCCTCGGGGAACACGCCGACCAGATCGCCGCCGCCGAGCAGCCGCTCGGCGTCCGGGTTGCAGGCCACGGTGCCGCCGGTCTTGCGGGCCAACTCGGAGACCACCGGCATCCGGAAGACCAGGTCGGCGCCGAGCAGCCGCAGGTAGCGGTGGGCGGGATGCTTGTCGTGCAGCGCCGCCGAGAGGATCAGGGCGTCCAGTGCCACCGTCCCGGAGTGGTTGCCGACCACCAGCGCGGGCCCGTCCACCGGGACGTGCTCCACCCCACTGACCTCGGTCCGGAACCAGTCGCGGTAGAGCAGCCGCAGCAGCGGGTGGAAGACCGCGTCGGTCAGCTCCGAGTCGAACCCGAACTCGTCGACCTCGTAGTCACCGGAGAGCCGCCGGCGCAGGAACGCCAACCCGTTCGCGACCTTGCGGTCCCAGTGGTCCCCGGGCCGGTCCGACACCGCCGACTCGGTGCCGCCGGACAACCCACCGTCTACCCCGTCGGCCGAAGCCGGAGCCGGGGTCGGCGGTGCGGTCGGGGTCGGGGTCGGCGGTGTACTCGGGGTCGGCGCGGCCTGCGCAGCCGGTCGATGTCCGTTGCGCCGCGCCGGCTCCGCGTCCGGCGCGGGCACCTGCTCGGGTACGTCGAAACGCCCGACCGACTGCGGGTCGCGCCCCTCCTCGAAGCCGCTCATGATGCCGCCTCGGTTCGCGACTGCGGGGCTCGCAGGACCGGCTCGCTCCTCGCGCTCACGATGACCGCTCCCGGACCGCTGAGCGCACCTGCCGGATGCCGTCCAGGACGAGTTGCTCGGCGGCGGCCAACTGATCCCGGGTGACCACCACCCCACCGTGGTGGGCCCGGATGAAGTCCTCGAACGCCTCGGCGGTCGACCGGGGCGTGAAGCCGTACTCCTGCTCGAGCCGGCTGGTGTCGACCACCCGGCCGTGCACGAAGAGGTCGACCTGGTCCAGGCCGTAGCGGCCGAAGCCCATGGTGCGGGCCAACGCGGCGGCCCCGGAGAGACCCGGCTCCAGCACCGGCACGGCGACCCGGCCGGCGCGCCGGATCGCCTGGGACAGCGACAGCACGCCGGGGCCGGCGACGTTGTAGGTGCCGGGATGGTCCTCCACGATCGACCGGTGCAGCACCTCCAACGCGTCGTCGAAGTGCAGGAACTGCAGGCGGGGGTCACGGCCGAAGACGGTCGGCACGAACGGCTGCGAGAAGTAGCGGGTCAGCGTGGTGTCTGCGGTCGAGCCGATGAACGGGGCGAAGCGCAGCACCGTGGCGGTGACGTCGGGCCGACGGCGGCGGAAGCCGCGCACGTACCCCTCAAGGTCGAGGATGTCGCGGCCGAAACCGCCGCGCGGCACCTCGCGGGGTTCGGTCTCCTCGGTGAAGACCGCCGGGTCCCGGAACGACACCCCGTAGGCGGCGGTCGACGAGCGGACCACGAGCTTGCGCAGTCGGGGTGCCCGCTGGCAGGCGGCGAGCATCTGCATGCTGCCGATGACGTTCTGGTCCTTCATCCCGGACCGGCCGCCGTGCTGCGGGTCGGGTGAGGTGACGAGCGCGAGGTGCACCACCGCGTCGACGTCCAGGTCGGCGAGGAGGCCACCGAGGGAACCGCCGTCGACGCGGATCCGTTCGACCCGGTCCAGCAGATCGGTGAACTCGATGCCGGAATCCGGTGCGTCGACCCCGATGACCCGTTCGATGCGCGGGTCGGCGGCCAGTCGGGCCGCCACGTGGGCTCCCAGGTAACGACCCACTCCGGTGACGACGACGACCCCCGGAGCACCTGAGGTGCCACCGGGGGTCATCTGACGCACCTACGCCGGCAGGATGGACCGAGCCGGGACGACCACGGCCTGATCACCTGAGCCTCCGGAGGTCGACAGTTTGGCAAGTGACGCCGAACGCCGGGCCTGAGCCCGGCGGCGGTCACTTGCCGAGACGGCGACGCTGGACGCGGGTCTTGCGCAGCAGCTTGCGGTGCTTCTTCTTAGCCATGCGCTTACGGCGCTTCTTGACCACCGAGCCCATACGACAGCCTTTCGATACAACGTGCGGGGCGGACCGGATGACACCACGCAGGTGGCGACGGCGACCGCTTGCGGACAACGGACCGGACCAGTCTGGGCGGCGGGGCGCACCGGTGGGGTCTCGGTCGGGTTCCAGGGTAGCCGCAGGGCGTCAGCCGGACCAACGCGCCCCCGTCGCGGCCGCCTCTGGCACACGACCGCGGGGCGCGCGAGCTCACTCCTCACGCCCACCGACGCCGGTCAACCGACGATCGGAGGGTGAGGCGGTGGCTCAGGCGGTCTCCTGAAAGGCACCCCGGAGATACTCGTGCACCGCATGCTCGGGCACCCGGAACGACCGGCCGACCCGGACGGCGGTGAGCTCACCGCTGTGCACCAGGCGATAGACGGTCATCTTCGACACCCGCATGACCGTCGCCACCTCCGCAACGGTCAGGAACTTGACCTCCGACAGCCGTCCGTCGGACTGTGACCCGGCCATGGCTCACCGACCCATCCCATGCCCGGCGCGTGCCAACCCGACGGATGCTCCGGGCCGGGCCGACGACGCGCGTGTTACCAGTACGGTAGCGGGGCGGTTGTGACCGGCGCGATCCCTTCCTGCAACTGATCATGCTCAGGTGGCCGGTTCACCCGATCCGTGCTCCCGGTATCCGCCCGTCCGCGTCCGTCGTCCGGTTGTTCCTTTGCCGCTCATTCGGTGCGCAGCGCGACCACCGGGTCGAGACGGCCGGCGCGCTGCGCGGGGACCACCCCGAAGACGATGCCCACCACCGCCGAAACTCCGAAGGCGAGCGCCAACGACCACCAGGTGATCGCCGCCGGGATCGGCGACAGCGCGTCGACAAGCAGGGCGGTGCCCACGCCCAGCGCCATCCCGGTCAACCCGCCGATCGTGGTGAGCAGCACCGCCTCCAGCAGGAACTGCACGCCGATGTCGCGGGGACGCGCGCCGACGGCCTTGCGCAGCCCGATCTCCCGGGTCCGCTCCCGGACGCTGACCAGCATGATGTTGGAGACGCCGACGCCGCCGACGAGCAGCGAGATGCCGGCGATGGCCGCCAGCACGCCGGTGAGGACGCCGAGGATGTCGCCGAGCACGCCGAGGATCTGCTGCTGGGTGACGGCGCTGAACTCGGTGTCCGGGTGGCGGCGGTTCAGCTCGGCGACGATCCGTTCGCCCAACTCGTCGATCCGCTCCCGGTCCGGCGCCTTCACCGCGATGCCGTCGACCCGCTGGGTGCCCCAGAGTCGTTGCGCGGCGGTGACCGGCACGTGCACCTCGTCGTCCCGGTCGACGCCGAGGCTCTGCCCGAGGGGCGCGAAGACACCGATCACCCGGAACCGCACCCCGGCCAGCGCCACCTGCTGGCCGAGCGGGTCCCGGTCGGGGAAGAGCGCACGGGCGACCGAGTCACCGAGCACCGCCACCCGGCGGCTGGTGTCCACGTCGGTGCCGGTGAGGTAACGTCCCCGCGCCAGCGAGCGGGTGAACACCGCCGGGGTCGTCTCCAGGACGCCCTGCACGGTGGTGAAGTCGGAACGGGCGCCGGCCCGCGCGGTCGCCCCCGAGGCGACGGTGACCGCCACCCGGTCGGGGTCGCCGACCACCCGGGTGACGGCGTCCACGTCCTTGAGGGTCAGCGGCGAGACGACGGGCGCGTTGCCCACCTCGATGCGGCCGGGGACGACCAGCAGCAGGTTGGAGCCGAGCCCTTCGACCTGTTGCTCGACCTTCTGCTTGGTGCCGGTGCCGATCGCCACCAGCAGCACCACCGAGGCCACCCCGATGATCACCCCGAGCATCGTCAGCGCGCTCCGCAGCCGGTTGGCCCGCAGGGCGTCCAGCGCCACCCGCCACGCCTCGGCGACTCTCACGCCGTACCTCCGGGCCGCTCGACGCCGCGCGAGCCCGTAGCGCTCTCACGCGCCTCGCCCGGGTCGGCCTCGGGCCGCTCGACCTCGCGCGGAAGGCGTCCGGTGGCTCCGGCGGCGCCACCGGAGCCACCGGACGGGTGCCCCGGACCGCTTCCGGACGCGGACCGGGGCTCCGCGCTGGGAGCGGGGACCAGTGTCGCAGGTCGACCGTGATCAACGGACGGCGGTCGATCATGAGCGGAGCGCGGGTCGCCGCTGTCCGCCACCACCACCCCGTCGCGCATGGTGATCCGCCGATGAGCGCGGGCCGCCACCTCCTGGTCGTGGGTGACCATCACCAGCGCCACCCCCGACTCCGCGTTCAGTTGTTCCAACAGCCCCAGCACGGCGACGCCGGTGGCACTGTCCAGGTTGCCAGTGGGTTCGTCGGCCAGCAGCACCGTCGGCTCGGTGACCAGCGCGCGGGCGATCGCCACCCGCTGCTGTTCACCGCCGGACATCTGGTTGGGCCGGTGGTCCAGCCGGTGCCCGAGGCCGACCCGGCCCAGCATCGCCGCGGCCCGCTCCCGCCGCTGCCGGGCCGGGACTCCCCGGTAGACCAGAGGCAACGCCACGTTCTCCACCGCCGAGGTACGTGGCAACAGGTGGAACGCCTGGAAGACGAAGCCGATGGTCTCGTTGCGCAGGGTCGCCATCTCCGGTGGCGCGAGGGCGTTGACGTCGCGTCCGCCGATCACCAGGCGGCCACCGGTGGGCCGGTCCAGCCCGCCGAGGAGGTGCATGAGGGTGGACTTGCCCGAGCCGGACGGGCCGACCAGCGCCACGTAGTCCCCCGGCTGCACGGTGAGCGACACCCCGCGCAGCGCCTCCACCGACACCCCGTCGAGCTGGTACGTCCGGGACACGTCCACCGCCTCGATCGCCGGAACGCGCTCCCCTGCCGGCGGATCGCCGCGCGGATCCGCGACGGCGGGTTCGCTCACCGGACTTCCTGGCCGTCGCGGACCTGGTCGGCGCCGCGCACCACGATCCGGTCGCCGGGTTGCACGCCGTTGAGGATCTGCACCAGGTCGGACCCCTGGACGCCAACGGTCACCGACGCCCGGCCCGCCTTGCCGTCACGGACCACCCAGACCGCGTCCCGGCCGTCGGCGGAGAACACCGCCGACGCGGGAACTGTCACCGCGTCGACGGCCTCGCGTACCCGCAGATGCACGATCGCGTTCATGCCGGGGCGGGGCGTCGGAGCGGGCTCGTCCTCGGCCAGCTTCCCGGTGCCCAGCGCCAGGCGGACCCGATAGGTGACCCCGCCCTGCGCGGAGTTGGTGGGCAGCACGTCGACCGAGCGGACGACCGCGTCGTAGCTGGCGCCGGTGACGGCGTCCAACTCGACGGTGGCCGGCACGCCGGCCTTGACCAGCAGCACGTCGGTCTCGTCCACCTCGGCGAGCAGACCCAACTGCCCGGTGTCGACAACGGTCAGCACCGGGGTGCCGGCGGTGACCTGACCACCGACCGCGACGGCGTCGTCCACGCCGGGGGGCGGCCCACCCTGGCCGGGGGCAAGCACGGACGGGTCGAGGCCGGCCGCCTGCGCGCCGCCGGCCTGCTCCAACAGCCCGGCGAGACCGGCATTCGCCCCACCGTCGGCGCGGGTGCCGCCGGGCTGCACCACCCCGGCGATCGGGGCACGCAGGGTCAGCGCGTCGACCGTCGCCTTCGCCAGGTCGTACGCCTGCTGGGCCTGGAGCCGTTGCGCCGCCGAGAGCGCGCCGACGGCGGAACTCAACCCGTTGATCCCCCGCTGCACGGCGCGGACCGCCTGGTCGGCGCTGCGCGCGGCGGCAGCGTACTGGCGTTGCGCGGAAGTCACCTGGGTGAACAGCGCGTCGCGCAGTTGCGGGTCGGCGATCTTCTCGGCGGCCTTGCGGGCCGCGTCGAACGCCTCGTCGGCAGCCTTGTCGGTGCCACGCCGGCTGCTGGTCAGGCTGCCCGCGCCGACGCCTCGGCCGGCGCGCTTCGCGGCGGCCAGCGCCTCCTTGGCCTGACGGAGACGCTGTTGCGCGCTCGGCGAGTCGACCACCGCCAGCACCTGACCGCGCTTGACCCGCTGTCCGGGTTGGACGCGCAGGCTAAAGAGGGTGCCGTCGGCGGGAGCGGTGAGGGTGGCGGCGGCACGGGCGGCGACCGTGGCGGGTGCGTCGATCACCTCGGTGACCGGGTTCCGGGTGGCCGACGCCAGCGCGAGATCGGGGCCTTTGTCGCCGCAGGAGGCGGCGGTGGTGGCGGTGAGGACGACGACGGCGGTCAGGGCGATGAGCAGGCGGGGCCGCATGGTGCTGGCGGGCCGTGACAACTGGGAACGGCGCACCCATCGATGGTACGGCGCACCGCCGCACCGCCTGCGAGCTGCGTCAGGCGGCGGTGGCGCGGACGTACGCCACGCACTCGTCGTGCAGCGTCGACCACTGCTCACCGAACGCCTTCTCGGAGGCC
The DNA here is from genome assembly GCF_044456785.1 of Micromonospora sp. NPDC050795. NCBI lineage: Bacteria > Bacillati > Actinomycetota > Actinomycetes > Micromonosporales > Micromonosporaceae > Micromonospora > Micromonospora sp. NPDC050795. The sequence goes on from NZ_JBITGE010000022.1 coordinate 48,229, forward strand.
GCCTCGATGGTCCTGCCGTCGTGCACCACGGTCTTGAAGAAGGTGAGCAGCCGCAGCGGCCCGTACCTGTCGACGAGGTGCCGAACGGCCAGGTAGCCGATGCCGTAGCTGGCGGCGACCCGTTCGGCGGACGCGTCGTCGGCGGGGTTGACGCCCTCCAACTTGCCGTCCCAGCCGCCCCGGACCATCTTGCGCACGTCGGCGATCCCCTCGTACCGGTCGACCGCCTGGCCGCCGGCACCGGCGAACTCGGCCAGACCCTCGACCAACCACCAGGTGAGCTTGCCCGGGTAGCCGCGCTCCGGCAGCGACGCCGCGTGGGTCAGCTCGTGCCGCAGCAGGTCGTCGGTGCCGCTGCTGGTGAGCCCTTCGGCGTTGAGCACCACCTCGTGGTGGCCGCCGCCCACCGTCACCGCGTACCCGCCGGTCCATTCCGGACGTTCCCCGCCGTACCAGCGTTGCCACTCGGTGCGCCCGGCGTAGAAGATCCGGTACCGGTCCGGCGGTGAGCCGGTCACCGCGTACCCGTCGGCGACCTTCGCCGCCGCCTCGGCCTGGGCGAGCAGGCCGGGCAGCTTGCCGCGCAGGGCCGGGGTGGTGGCGACGATGGTCCGCGCGCCGATGGCGACCGCCAGGTCGCTGATCTCCCACGGTCGGGTGCCGGTCTCCACCGACTTGGATTCCTCCATGGCGACCATCCGGGGCTGGTCGCCGTTCTCCCGCCACCGGGTGCCGATCAGCACCGGGCTGGGCCGGCAGTTCGGCGTGACGAAGCAGTACTGGAAGCGCACCAGCAGCCGCCACTCGCCGGGCTTGCCGATGATGGGCACGGGCAGGCCACTCGGCTCGGCCCGCCAGCCGGTCACCTTGAGCTCGCGCAGTGCGGCGAAGCGTCGGCGCAGGTCGTTGTGGGCGGCGGGATCGGCGACGGCGAGGAACCCGGCGCGGTCGCCGCCCAGGAGTGCCGCGGACTGCCGGTGGAGCTGGGCGGTGATCCGGTCGGACAGCCCCCGGGCCACGGCCGTGGCCGGGTCGTCGGCCGCCGAGGCGCCGACCCGGCTGACAGTGGCGCGCGAGCCGGTCTCCCGGATCACTCCGACGACGAGCGCCGCCGGCAGGCCGCAGCCCAGCAGCAGGACGACCACCACGAGCACCGTCCACAGCGGCCAGAGCCGCCGCGGTGCTGGCTGCTGCACCTCGTCAGTCACCCGCCGAAGGGTACGACCACTACCTGGACGCGGCGAGGCCGCCCCGGGCCGATCGGCCCGGCGGCTCGTTCACCCGCCGGTACGCGGCCAGGAGCGGAACGAGATGTCCATGCTCGCGACCAACTGGTGGTACGAGCGGTCGACGTCACGGGGCAGACCGAAGCCGCCGGCGGCCTCCAGGGTCACGAAGCCGTGCAGGGCGCTGCGCAGCGCGCGGGTGGCGTCCACCGCGTCGTCACCGGTGAGCCCGTACCCGCGCAGCACCGCGAAGACGGCACCGACGGCGCGTTCGCCGGCCTCGACGTGTTCCTCATCGGCCGGGTCCGGCACCCGCTGGGTGGTCGGGTAGCGGCCGGGGTGCCGGAGGGCGTAGCCACGGTAGGCGTCCGCCATGGCCCGGAGCGCGTCGCCACCGGAGCGGCCGACGGCGGCGGTGGTCATTTCGGTGGCCAGTTCGGCAGTCGCCAGGGCGGCCAGTTTCTGGGTCAACGCGTCCGCCCCCCGTACGTGCTTGTAGAGGCTGGGCAGCGCCACCCCGAGCCGGTTGGCGAGCGCGGCGAGGGTGAGTTGCGGGAAGCCGACCTCGTCGGCCAGCCGGGCCGCCTCCCGTACGACGGTCTGCTGGTTGAGGCCGACCCTAGGCACCGGCGCACACCGCCAGGAAGCCGAGCAGCTCCTCGGCGGTGCGTTGCGGCCGGTCGGCGTGCGGGTAGTGGCCGGACTCCTCGATCATCCGCGCTTCGGCGGTGCCGAAGAGCCGCCGGGCGGCCCGCGCCTCGGCTCCCGGGTCGGGGAAGTCCGGGTCCTTGGAGCCCATCAGCACCAGCACCGGTTGCCGCACCTGCGGGGCACGGGCGGTCCAGTGCGGCTCGGCCGGTGCGATCACGCCGCGCGTCGCGGCCATCCGACCGGGCTCGCGCAGGTTGGCCACCATCGAGCGGCGGTACGCCGCGTCGTCGACGGGCCGGTGCACCGGGAAGAGGGTGTTGTGGAACATCCCGAACAGTCGAGGGCTGTGCAGCACCGACCACATCGCCATCCGCAGCAGCGGGTTGAGCTTCGGCTGACCGACGAACGCGCCGATCTGCACGATGCCGGTGACCAGTTCGGGTGCGTCGGTGGCGGCGAACACCACCGCCGCCGCGGCGGACGAGCTGCCGACCAGCACGGCCGGACCGGCGTCGAGGTCGCGGACCACGGCCAGCAGGTCCGCGCCGACCTCCGCCGGGGCGTACGTGGGCCACCCTGCGCTGGACTCGCCGTGCCCCCGGACGTCGACCGAGGCGACCCGGTGACCGGCGGCCAACAGCAGCGGCACGAGGTGCCGGAAGCTCGCCCTGTTCTCGCCCATGCCGTGCGCGAGGACCACCAACGGCCCCTCGCCCCGCGCCTCGTACGCGATGTGTCCGCCGTCCCGCCGCACCTGGCTAGCTGTCATAGCCTTAAAGCTAAGCTACTTAGCCAAGGTTGGCAAGCCGGATACCCGAAACGGGCCGGCAGTGACCCGAGGGGTCACCGCCGGCCCGTCGGCCGACCGGGGGAACTACTTCTTGGAGATCAGGGCACGGCCGAAGAAGACCAGGTTGGCGGGGCGCTCGGCGAGCCGGCGCATCAGGTAGCCGTACCACTCGTCGCCGTACGGGACGTAGGTGCGCACCGTGTAGCCCTCGCCGGCCAACCGGGCCTGCTCCTCGGGGCGGATGCCGTAGAGCATCTGGAACTCGAAGCGCTCGGGACCCCGGTCGAACCACCGGGCCCGGTCCTCACCGATGGCGATCATCCGCGGGTCGTGGGTGGCCAGCATCGGGTAACCGTCGCCGGACATCAGGATGTTCATGCAGCGCACGTACGACTTGTCCACCTCACGGGCCGACTGGTACGCCACCGACTCCGGCTCCTTGTAGGCGCCCTTGCACAGCCGCACCCGCGACCCGGCCGAGGAGAGCTCCCGGCAGTCCGACTCGGTCCGCCGCAGGTACGCCTGGAGCACCGCGCCGGTCGACGGGAAGTCCTTGCGCAGCCGGCTCAGCACCTCCAACGTCGAATCGGTGGTGGTGTGGTCCTCCATGTCCAGGGTGACAGTGGTGCCCGCCGCGTCGGCCGCCGCGCAGATCGCCCGCGCGTTGTCGTACGCCAACTGCTCGTCGAACATCTGGCCGAGGGCGGAGAGCTTCACGCTCACCTCGGCGGCCGGGGTGAGCCCAGCGGCGCCGAGCATCTTCAGCAGTTTCAGGTATTCGTCCCGGGTGGCGGTGGCCTGCTCGGGGCGGACGGTGTCCTCACCGAGATGGTCGAGGGTGACCGCGAGGCCGTCGTCGACGAGCCCGCGGGTCGCGCGCAACGCGTCGTCGGTGGCGGCGCCGGCGACGAACCGGCGGACGACGTCCCGGGTGTACGGGGCAGTCGCGACGAGCCGCTCGACCTGGGATGACCGGGAGGCAGCGAGGATGACGGAACGGAGCATGAGCCGAGCGTAACGCCCCTGCGAGGGGCCCCGCCGAGGGGCGGCCGGGCCACCTCGGCCCGGGGCGGGGCGGCGGCGGTGGCGTCGATCGGCTACAACGATGCCGTGGACCAACGCCCCCGCCGCCGACTCCGCTCGGCCTCCGTGCAGCTCGGCGCGCTCACCGCTCTCGCGCTCGCTCTCTCCGGCTGCAACATGACCTCGGACGACGACGATGACGACGACTGTGCCCTCGGGCCGGTCGGCGGCGGCGGCACCGTCGCGCTGGCGATGCGGGTCAACGACCCGGCCGCCGGTCGCACCGCCCCGGAGCCGACCACCGCCGCCCTGCCCGAACGCGGTGGATTCGGCACCCACCTCGCCGCCTGCGGCGGCTGACGTGCGCCGCGAGACGGTCACGCCGCGCCCCGACTGGGACGCCACCATCCGGTCGCAGGGTCTGGTCTACGTCGACACCGAGCTGCCCGACGGCGGGATCATGTCGTACTGGGACGAGACCGCCGCGTACGCGTTCGACCTGGACGAGGTGCTGCGGCTGGAGGAGGCCACCGAGGAGCTGCACCGGATGTCGGTGGCCGCCGCCGAGCACGTGGTGGCGCAGCGCCGGTACGCCGAGTTCGGCATCCCGGAGTGGGCGGCCGAGGCGGTGGCCCGGTCGCTGCGCGAGGCCCCACCGACCCTGTACGGGCGCTTCGACCTCGCGTACGACGGCACCTGGCCTCCGAAGATGTTGGAGTACAACGCGGACACCCCCACCGCGCTTGTCGAGGCGAGCATCATCCAGTGGTACTGGCTGGAGCAGACCCGGCCGGAGCTGGACCAGTGGAACAGCCTGCACGAGCGACTGGTCGGCGCCTGGGCCAAGATCGGGGCAGGGTTGCACGACCCCCTGGTGCACGTGCTCTGGTCGAACGAGGAGGAGTCCGGCGAGGACCACATGACCGCCGGCTACCTCGCCGAGACCGCCCGGCAGGCCGGTCTGAGCGTCGAGCTCCAACCCATCCAGGAGATCGGCTGGGACGGCCGACGCTTCGTCGACGCCGACGACCGCCCGGTGACAACCTGCTTCAAGCTCTACCCGTGGGAGTGGATGCTGGCCGAGCCGTACGGGCCGGCGGCCCTGGCCCCGGGCACCCCGACCACCTGGATCGAGCCGGCCTGGAAACTGCTGCTCTCCAACAAGGCACTGCTCGCTGTCCTCTGGGAGCTGTACCCCGGCCACGAGTACCTGCTCCCGGCGTACCTCGACTCGCCGCGCGGCATGCCGGAGTACGTCGCCAAGCCGCTGCTCGGCCGCGAAGGCGGTTCGGTACGAATCGTCACCGCCGATGAGGAGATCACCAACCCGGGTATCTACGGCGACGAGGGCTGGTGTTACCAGGAGTTCCGGGCGTTGCCGATGTTCGCCGGCAACCGGATGGTGCTGGGGAGCTGGATCGTCGACGGCGAGTCGGCAGGCGTGGGCGTACGGGAGAGCGCCAGTCTGATCACTGACGGCTACGCGCGGTTCCTGCCGCACTACATCGACGCGCCGCGCACCCGCTGAGTCGTCTACCGTTGGGGGTGTGAACTTCGACGCGTACGCCCGGACCGGTGTTGACCTGGTCAACGCCCGCCTGGACGACCTCGACGACCTGCGGGCCCTCTTTCCCGACGAGAACGGCTGGATGCGCGACGAGGTCGCCGACCGGGACGTCGCGATCTTCCGCCGGGCGCAGAAACGGTTGCGCGACGTCTTCGAGTACGGCACCTCGGGGCGGGACGCACAGGCGGTCGCCGAGCTGAACGCGCTGCTCGAGGCGTTCCCGGTGCAGCCGCGCATCTCCGGGCACGACTCCAGCGACTGGCACATGCACGTGACCAGCCGGGGTGCCTCGGTCAGCGCCGAATACCTGGCCGGTGCGGCCTGGGGGCTGTCGGTCTGGCTCTGCGAGTACGGCAGCGCCCGGTTCGGGGTCTGCGCCGACGAGCGGTGCGGCAACGTCTACCTGGACACGTCGTCCAACTGCTGCCGGCGGTTCTGCTCGGAGCGTTGCGCCACCCGCTCACACGTCGCCGCCCACCGGGCCCGCAAGCGGGCGGCGGTCGGCGAGCAGGTGAGTGTCGCCCCGCAGCAGACCTCCGCCACCGACTCCCTCTCACCGGTCAGCTGACCGACACCGCCCGATCGTGGGCGGACGGGTCAGGCGTCGACAGGTGACGGCGCGGTCAGGTGCTGGCGGGCGAACTCCAGCGCGGCGCGCAGGTCCGCCTCGCGCACCGCGCGGCTCTTCGCGCCCCGGGTGGCGACCTCCACCGCGACCGCCCCGGTGAAACCCCGGCCCGCCAGCGAGGAGAGCAGCTCCCCGCAGGGCTGGGTGCCACGCCCGGGCACCAGATGCTCGTCGCGGCCCTCGCCGGTGCCGTCACCGAGGTGCACGTGCGCCAGCCCGGCGCCCATCCGGTCGGCCATCTCCAGGGGATCGCTGTGCGAGGCTGCGCAGTGCGACAGATCCAGGGTGTACGACGGGTAGCCGGCGTCGGTCGGGTCCCAACCGGGCACGTACGGGACGAACTGCCGGCCCGCCATCCGCACCGGGTACATGTTCTCCACAGCGAAGCGCAGCCCGCTGAACCGGTCCGCGACGGTGGCCAGACCCTCGGCGAAGTTGCGCGCATAGTCGCGCTGCCAGGTGAACGGTGGGTGCACCACGACGGTCGGCGCGCCCAGCGTCTCGGCCAGCTCGGCGGCCTTGCGCAGGCGCTCCCACGGGTCCGGGCTCCACACCCGCTGGGTGACCAGCAGGCAGGGCGCGTGCACCGAGAGCACCGGCACGTCGTAGTGCGCGGAGAGGCCGCGCAGCGCACCCGCGTCCTGGCTGACCACGTCGGTCCAGACCATCACCTCGACGCCGTCGTAGCCGAGCGCCGCAGCCAGTTGAAACGACGCCGCGGTCGGCTCGGGAAAGACCGAAGAGCTGGACAGGAGCACGGGAACGCGGGAAGTCACATCAGCCAGCGTAGCCCGGCAGCGCCGGGGGCATCGTGACGAGCGCCGGCAAACCGACCGAAAACGGCCACCGGATCAGATCGGCTCCAGTTGATCGAGTCGACGGAGGATGACGCCCTCCCGCAGCGCCCACGGGCAGATGTCCAGCGAGTCCAGATCCAGGCGGCGCATCGCCGCCTCGGCGACCATGGCACCGGCCAGCAACTGGTGGGCCCGACCCGCGCTGACCCCCTCCAACTCCATCAACTGCGCCGGTGGGATGTGCCGGATGAAACCGATCACCTGCCGCAGACCGGCCCGGGTGAGGCTGCGTCGCGCCCACAGCCCGGCACCGGACGGGGCGGCCCCGGCGAGCCGAGCCAGCGTGCGGAACGTCTTCGAGGTGGCCACCGTCCGGTCCCAGCCGACCTGGGTGACCTGGTCGACGACCTTGTCCAGCCGGCTGTCCACGTACTCCCGGAGCTTCTCGACGGCCTCCGCCGACGGCGGGGCCGCGCTCGCCGGGTCGACCCGCAGCCGCTCGCGGGTCAGCCGACCGGCACCGAGCGGCAGGGAGACCGCGACGTCCGGGTCCTCGTCGATGCCGGCGGCGATCTCCAACGAGCCGCCACCGATGTCGAGCACCAGCAACCGGCCGGCCGACCACCCGAACCACCGCCGGACGGCCAGGAACGTCGACCGCGCCTCGTCCGCCCCGGAGAGCACCGCCAGGCGTACGCCGGTCTCGTCCCGGACCCGGGCCAGCACCTCGGCCGCGTTCGTGGCGTCGCGCACCGCGGACGTGGCGAAGGCGATCAGGTCGTCGGCCTCCAGCCCGGCAGCCGCCGCCTTGGCCATGCCCACGGCCTTGACCAGGCCATCGGCGCCCGCCTCGGTCAGCGCGCCGTCGGGGCCGATCTGCTCGGCCAGCCGGAGCACCACCTTCTCGGAGTGCGCAGGCCACGGGTGCGCGCCGTGGTGCGCGTCCACCACAAGGAGATGCACCGTGTTGGATCCGACGTCGAGGACACCCAGTCGCATGGTGAAGACAGTAGGCGCAACACGTTTGCGCGGCTCACCGGCCTGCGGACGTCACCGCGCGTACGCTGGGCCGAGTGACGATGGAGCTCCGTGTGCTGGTGGACGACCCGGGTGACCCGCGCAGCCGCGAGGTGCCCCTGGATTTCCCTCGGGAGTGGATCGAGTTCACCGACCCGGCCGACGAGACGCACCTGATCCGGGCCGACCTGACCTGGCTGCTCTCCCGCTGGACCTGCATCTTCGGCAAGGGCTGCCACGGCATCATCGCCGGGCGGGCCGCCGACGGGTGCTGCTCGCACGGCGCGTTCTTCACCGACTCGGACGACGAGAAGCGGGTTCGCAACGCCGTCCGGCGGCTCACCCCGTCGACCTGGCAGCACTTCCGGCGCGGGTTCAAGAACTGGACCGACGAGGACACCATCGACGGCAAGAACCCGGCCCGACGCACCGCCACCCAGAGCCCCGACGCTCCGTGCGTGTTCCTCAACGACGCCGACTTCGCCGGCGGTGGCGGTTGCGCCCTGCACGCCCAGGCGCTGCGCGACGGGGTGCACCCGTTGGAATACAAGCCGGACGTCTGCTGGCAACTGCCGATCCGCCGCGATCAGGACTGGGTGAAGCGACCGGACGACAGCAAGGTGCTGGTCTCCACCCTGTCCGAGTTCGACCGGCGGGGCTGGGGAGCCGGCGGGCACGACCTGGACTGGTGGTGCACCTCCTCGACGGACGCGCACGTCGGCACCGAGCCGATGTACCTGTCGTACGCCCCGGAGTTGACCGCGCTGATCGGCGCTGCCGCGTACGAGCGGCTGGCCGAGCTGTGCGCGACCAGGACGAGGCAGGGCATGATCGCCCCGCACCCGGCCGACCAACCCTAGCGGATCTTGGTAGCGTTCCCCGCTACCCCGGCGGTCGTCGCTCAGCGCAGGGCGTCGTCGACAAGCGTGCGAGCGCTGCGCTGGGCCGCGTCGGCGACCAGGGGGTCGCCGTCCAGCACACCGGCGACGAGCCCGCCGTCCAGCAGCAGGGTGAGCTGCTGGGCGAGCAGTTCCGGCTCGGCCGCGCCGGCCCGACGGGCCAGCTCGGTCACCCAGGCACGGACCACGGTCTTGTGCTCGACCGTCCGGGCGTGTACCGGCCCAGCGGCGGACGACTCGGCTGCGGTGTTGATGAACGCGCAGCCGTGGTAGCCCTCCCGGCGACAGGCGCCGGTCAGCGCGTCGAACATCCCAACCAGTTGGTCGCGTGGCTCGTCGCCGGCATCGCGGGCCGCCGACCGCAACGCGCCGAACCACGCCTGGTCGACCCGATCGAGGTACGCCAGCACGAGGTCGTCCTTGCGCGGGAAGTGCTTGTAGAGCGTCGCCTTGGCCACGCCCGACTCGGCGATCACCGTGTCCACCCCCACGCCGCGCGGCCCGTGCGCGTAGAAGAGTCGGAACGCGGTGTCCAGGATGCGGTCCCTGGCCGAGCCGGCCGGAGTGCGGGGCGCGGGCATCGGTGCTCCCTCGTTCTGCTGATGACAGCCCTGATCCTATAGACAGCTTCGTCTACGGAGGCAGTGCCCTCGGCCTCGCGACGGCTTCGCGACGGCCTCGCGGACGAGGGGCGGGACATGGGACCGGGGCGCTTTGGAGCTGAATCGCTTGTGACATCAGCGGAAGACACCGGCCGGCGACGGCGGATGACTCGTCTGTGACATCAGCTCCAAAGGACCGCCAACCGTAGTGCCGCTCCTCCGGGCATCCAGTGGGGGCTGCGGTAGACAGACCTGTCTGTTAGCCTGCTGCCGATCGGCACGAGCCGATTCGATGCCCCGACGGAGGATCGATCGACATGCGTATCGCAGTTCTCGGCACCGGCTCGGTCGGTCGAGCCATCGCCGCCCGCACGGCGGAGTTGGGTCATCAGGTGACCATCGGCACCCGCGACGTCGCGGCCATCCGGACCGGCGACCACGCCCACTGGGCGGCGCAGCACCCCGAGGTCGGCCTGGCGACCCTCGCCGAAGCCGCAAGCGGCGCCGAGCTGGTGGTGAACGCCACGAACGGCAACGGCTCGCTGCCGGCACTGGCCGCGGCCGGCGCACCGAACCTGGCCGGCAAGGTTCTGCTCGACATCGCCAACCCGCTCGACTTCGGTGCGGGTTTTCCACCCACCCTGTCGGTGCTCAACACCGACTCCCTCGCCGAACGCATCCAGCGCGAGTTTCCACAGACCAGGGTGGTCAAATCCCTCAACACGGTGACCGCCGAGCTGATGGTGCACCCACATCAGCTCGCCGAAGGTGCGCACAGCGTCTTCGTCTCCGGAGACGACGCGGAGGCCAAGCGGATCGTCACCGGACTGCTCGTCAGCTTCGGCCACACCGACGTGATCGACCTCGGCGACCTCTCCACCGCGCGGGGCACCGAGATGCTGCTGCCGCTCTGGTTGCGGCTCTACGGTCGACTCGACACCGCGAACTTCAACATCAAGGTCGTCCGCTGACCGAGCGGGAACAGCCCGAAGGGGGCCTGCGTCGAGCGCAGACCCCCTTCGGGTACGCCGATCACGGCTCGAACTTGTAGCCCAGACCCCGCACCGTGACGATGAAGCGCGGCGCGGACGGCTCCGGCTCGATCTTGGAGCGCAGCCGCTTGACGTGCACGTCGAGCGTCTTGGTGTCACCAACGTAGTCGGCGCCCCAGACCCGGTCGATGAGCTGGCCGCGGGTGAGCACCCGGCCCGCGTTGCGCAGCAGCAGCTCCAGCAACTCGAATTCCTTCAGCGGTAGCTGCACGGCCCCGCCGTCGACGGTCACGACGTGCCGCTCGATGTCCATCCGCACCGGGCCGGCGGCGAGCGTCGGCGCACCCGCCTCGGCCACCTCCGGGCTCTGCCGGCGCAGCACCGCCCGGATCCGGGCGACAAGTTCCCGCGGAGAGTACGGCTTCGTGACGTAGTCGTCGGCGCCGATCTCCAGCCCGACCACCTTGTCGATCTCGCTGTCCCGAGCGGTGACCATGATGATCGGCACGGCGGAGCGCTGCCGCAGTTGCCGGCAGACCTCGGTCCCCGACATCTCGGGCAACATCAGGTCGAGCAGCACGATGTCGGCGCCGGTCCGGTCGAACTCGGTGAGGGCGTCGGTGCCGGTCGCGGCGACCGAAACCTCAAAGCCCTCCTTACGGAGCATGTACGACAAGGCGTCGGAGAACGACTCCTCGTCCTCGACCACGAGAACGCGGCTCAACGGGGATTTCCTTTCCATCTGCTGTCAGACCTGCCGTAGCCCAGTCGGACCGGACTCGATCCCAACCGGCGGCAGTGTCGCCAGGAGGTCATCCGGTGGACTGGCGGGCAGCCGGAGGGTGAACGTCGATCCACCACCAAGAGTGCTCGACACCTCGACCCGTCCGCCATGGTTGCTCGCAATGTGTTTCACGATCGCCAGGCCGAGCCCGGTGCCGCCGGTGGCACGCGAGCGGGCCTGGTCGGCCCGGTAGAACCGCTCGAAGATCCGGTCCACGTCGGTAGGGGCGATACCGATGCCCTGGTCGGCGACGGCGACCTCGACGTGCTCGTCGTCGCCCCGCAGGGTCACCCGCACCGTGGTGTCCTCGCCCGAGTAGTTGATGGCGTTCTCCACCAGGTTCGCCACCGCCGTGGCGAGTTGGGAGTCGCTGCCGTACGCGGTCAGGCCACGTTGCCCGTCCACGGTCACCGCGACACCCCGGGCGGAGGCCGTGGTGCGGGTCCGGTCGACCACCTCGGCGATCACCCAGTCCAGCGCGACCGGTTCCGGTGGCGGCTGCGGCTCAGCCCCCTGCAACCGGGTCAGTTCCAGCAACTCCTGCACCAGCCGACCCAGCCGGGTCGACTCGTGCTGGATCCGTTCGGCGAACCGGCGGGCGGCCACCAGGTCCTCGGAGAGGTCGGGCGTCGCGGCGTCGGCCGGCTCGGTCGCGTCCAGCAACGCCTCGGCGAGCAGTTGCAGGGCACCGATCGGGGTCTTCAGCTCGTGGCTCACGTTCGCCACGAAGTCGCGTCGTACCCGGGTCAGCCGGTGCGACTCGGTCACGTCGACCGCCTCGACCGCGATGAACCCGTTGCCGAGACCCATTGCCCGCAGGTGCACGCCGAGCGGGTTCTCCCCCGCGCTGTCGCGACCTCGGGGCAGGTCCAGCTCGATCTCGCGTCGCACGCCGGTGCGCCGCACCTGGCCGGCGAGGGTACGGATCAGCGGGTGCGCGGCGATGGAGCCGGGTGTGCTGCCGGTACGCAGGAGCCCCATCGCGCGGGCGGCCGGGTTGATCAGAACGGGGACATCGTCGTTGTCCAGAACCACGACACCGGCCCGGAGGGAGTCGATCGTCCGACGACCGAGCCCGGCCTGCTGCTCGTCGACTATCGCGGGCCTCCCCCTGTTCCAGCGGAAGCTGACGCTCCCCGTCGACGTGGAGCGACCGTCCCGCCTCGGCAGGAACCGGGGCAGCAGCAAGCCGGCGGCCATCCCGGCCACCAACGCCACGGCCACCACGACCGCCACCGCCCACTCCACCCGGCGATCGTAGGGTCATTGTTAACCTGGCTACCACACAGAACGGGACGAACTACCCTCACTTACGGAAGTGTTCACCCCCACGTCTGGCGTCGTTCACCGTGGTTCATCCGGGATCCGTCCGCGCGCCCTACCGTTGGCGTCGCACCTGCTCAACCCCCTGCGCCGGCACCCGTCGGCGGCGACCGACCACAGGACGTGATGATGCGCGACGAGTTCCGGGCCGACCTCCAGATCGTCAGCCAACTGCTGGTGGACATGGCGGAGGGCGTCCGCGCCGCCATGCGCCAGGCCACCCGGGCCCTGCTCACCGCCGACCGGCAGGCCGCCGAGACGGTCATCGAGCGGGACGCCGAAATCGACGACCTCTACCGGCACGTCGAGGAGCGGGTCTGTGACCTGCTCGCCCGACAGGCGCCGGTCGCCTCCGACCTCCGGGCGATGATCACCGCGCTGCACGTGGCCGCTGATCTGGAGCGGATGGGCGACCTCGCCGAACACGTGGCGAAGACCGCGCTGCGCCGGCACCCCTCTCCCGCCGTCCCGGCCGAGCTGCGGACTGTCTTCACCGAGATGTCCGAGATCGCCGACCGGATGGCCGTCAAGATCGGTTCGGTGCTGGCGAAGCCCGACGCCGACCTCGCCGGTGAGCTGGACCGCGACGACGACGCCATGGATGAGCTGCACAAGAACCTGTTCGCCGTGCTGCTCGGCGACGACTGGCCGTACGGGGTGGAGACGGCGATCGACGCCACCCTGCTGGGCCGCTTCTACGAGCGCTTCGCCGACCACGCGGTGAACGCCGGCGAGCACGTGATCTACCTGATCACCGGGGAGAGCGCCCCCACCGGCAACTGACCGGCAGGCAGAGGGCCCCTCACCATCGCTGTCCGCGATGACGAGGGGCCCTTTTTCTGGTGGCTCAGCTTCTGGTGGCTCAGCGCCCCTGGTTGGCCACCGCCGCGGCGGCTGCCTTCGCGGCGGTCGGGTCGAGGTAGGTGCCGCCCAGGGTGAGCGGACGCAGCTGCGGGTCGAGGTCGTAGCGCAGCGGGATGCCCGTCGGGATGTTCAGCTTGGCGATCGCCTCGTCGGAGATCTGGTCGAGGTGCTTGACCAGGGCACGCAGCGAGTTGCCGTGCGCGGCCACCAGCACCGTCCGGCCGGCCAGGATGTCCGGCACGATCGAGTCGTACCAGTAGGGCAGCATCCGGTCGACGACGTCCTTGAGGCACTCGGTGCGCGGCATCAGCTCGGTCGGCAGCAGCGCGTAGCGCGGGTCACCCACCTGCGACCACTCGTCGTTGTCGTCGATGGGCGGCGGTGGCGTGTCGTACGACCGGCGCCAGAGCATGAACTGCTCCTCGCCGTACTCGTCGAGGGTCTGCTTCTTGTCCTTGCCCTGCAGGGCGCCGTAGTGCCGCTCGTTGAGCCGCCACGACCGCCGCACGGCGATCCAGTGCCGGTCGGCGGCGTTGAGCGCCAGCTCGGCGGTGCGGATCGCCCGGCGCATCAGGCTGGTGTGCACGACGTCCGGCAGCAGGCTGTGCTCGCGCAGCAGCTCACCGCCGCGCCGCGCCTCGCCCTCGCCCTTCGCGGTCAGGTCGACGTCCACCCAGCCGGTGAAGAGGTTCTTGGCATTCCAGTCGCTCTCACCGTGTCGCAGCAGGACCAGCGTCCCGACGGTGGGCCCTTCGCTCGCAGTCATGCGGATCATCCTGCCTCAACCGCCCGACGGACACGCGGGCAGTCGTCGTGACGACCACCACGTGAAAAAGCTGATGACCAGCGGATCCGGCCGACACTAGGGTTGTAAGGCACGCCAGTCAGATCGGTCATTACTTGCAAGCGGGGGCGCCATATGCGGACGATGCGGAGTTGGTTCCGGGACACCACCGGCGGCTTACCGACCACCTTCTGGTACCTGTGGTCGGGCACCCTGATCAACCGACTCGGCTCGTTCGTCCTCGTCTTCCTCGCCATCTACCTGACCCAGGAACGTGGCTTCTCGGCCTCGCAGGCCGGCCTGGTGATCGGCCTCTGGGGTGTCGGCGGGGCGTTCGGCACCACCGCCGGCGGCACCCTCGCCGACCGGTGGGGCCGCCGGCCGACGCTGCTCACCGCCCACGTGGGCGCGGCGGCCATGATGCTCGGGCTCGGGCTGGCCCGGGATCTCTGGGCGGTGGCGCTGGGCGCGCTGCTGCTCGGCATGTTCGCCGAGGCGGCCCGGCCCGCGTTCGGGGCGATGATGATCGACGTGGTGCCGGCGAAGGACCGGCTGCGTGCCTTCTCGCTCAACTACTGGGCGATCAACCTCGGTTTCGCCTGCGCCGCCGTCCTCGCCGGCCTCGCCGCCCAGGCCGACTACCTGCTGCTGTTCGTGGTCGACGCCGCCACCATGCTGATCACCGCGTTGATCATCTTCAGTAAGGTGCCGGAGACCCGACAGGCCGGCCCCGCCACCGCCGCCAGGGCAGCGGCGGCTCCGCGCGGCGCCCTGCGCACCATCCTCACCGACCGGGTCTACCTCGGCTTCGTGGCACTCAACCTGTTCGCCGCGCTGGTGTTCCTCCAGCACATCTCGATGCTGCCGATCGCGATGGGCGACGACGGTCTGAGCCCCGCCACCTACGGCTCGGTGATCGCGCTCAACGGCATCCTCATCGTGGTCGGCCAGCTCTTCGTACCCCGACTGATCCGGGGTCGGAGCCGCTCCCACGTGCTCGCGCTGGCGTCAGTGGTGATGGGGGTGGGGTTCGGACTGACCGCGTTCGCCGGCACCCCCTGGTTCTACGGGCTGACCGTGCTGATCTGGACGGTCGGCGAGATGCTGAACTCGCCCTCCAACTCCACGCTCATCGCCGAGTTGTCCCCGGCCGAGCTGCGCGGGCGCTACCAGGGTGTGTTCTCCCTCTCGTGGCAGATCCCGGGGCCAGCGCGCCGATCCTCGGTGGCCTGGTGCGCGAGCATGCCGGAAACGACACCCTCTGGTACGGCTGCGCCGCGCTCGGCCTGCTGACCGCGGTGGCCCACCTGGTGTCCGGACCGGCCCGGGAACGGCGTGCGGCAGCGCTGCGCCACTCCGGCGAGGCACTGGCACCGACGACCGTCTCCCGCGCGGCACAGCCTGCCGAGGCGTAACGAGTGGCGCGGCGGTGCCGGATTTCCTACTGTGCAGGGAATAGTTAACAACCTGAACTGTCGGGAGGTCGGGTGCACGCCCTGCGGCGCTGGTGGCACGACAGCGCAGGCGGACTGCCCGCCACCTTCTGGTACCTCTGGGCCGGCCTGCTGATCAACCGGGCCGGCGCGTTCGCCATGCTCTTCCTCTCGCTCTACCTCACGGACGTACGCGGCGCGAGCGAGGCGCTGGCCGGCACCGTGGTCGGCGCGTACGGGGCCGGCGGAGCGGCCGGCGTGCTGCTCGGCGGGGTGCTCGCCGACCGGTGGGGCCGCCGGGCGACCCTGCTCGCCGCGCACCTGGCCACCGTCGGCCTGATGGTGGCGCTGGCCTTCACCCGACCCCTGCTGCTGATCGCCGTGCTCTCCGCGCTGATCGGCGTGGTCCACTCGATGCCCAGCCCGGCGTTCGTGGCGGCGATCGTCGACGTGGTGCCCGCCGAACGCCGCTCGCGCGCGTTCAACCTTCAGTTCTGGGCGTTCAACCTGGGCATGGCGGTCGCCTCGCTGCTCGCCGGGGTGCTGGCCGAGGCGAGCTTCACCGCGCTCTTCCTGGTCGACGCGGGCGCCACACTGACCGCCGCCGCCGTGATCGCCTGGAAGGTGCCCGAAACCCTGCGGCTGGCCCGGCCAGCGGCTGGCCCCACGCCCGCCACCAGCGCGGCACCGAAACCCGTCCGGGCCCGTCGGCCTGGACTGCACACCGCGCTCACCGACCGTACCTTCCTGGTCTTCGTCGGGCTCACCTTCGTGCTGGCCGTACTCACCATGCAGACGTCGACCATCATGCCGCTGGCCATGCGCGCGGACGGCCTGGGCCCATCGGCGTACGGGCTGGTGGTGGCGCTCGGCGGCGCGCTGATCGTGGTCGGGCAGCTGTTCGTGCCCCGGCTGATCGACAGGCACCGCAAGGACGTGGTGCTGGCCGCCTCCACGGCGCTGCTCGCGCTCGGTTTCGGGGCGCTCGCCATCGCCGACGAACTGGCCATCTACCTGGGTGCCGCAGTGGTCTGGACGGTCGGCTCGATGCTCGCCGCCCCGCCCAACGCGCAGATCAACGCGGACCTGGCGCCACCGCAGCTACGAGCCCGCTACCAGTCGGTCTTCTACCTGACGTTCCCCGCCGCGGCGTTCGTCGCGCCCACCCTCGGCGGGGTGAGCCTCCAACACCTCGGCGACCGGCACTGGCTGATCGTGGGCGGGCTGGGTCTGCTGGCCGCGCTCGGACACCTGCTCGCCGGACCACCCCGGGAGCGGCACGTCGCCGCGCTGCGCCAAGTTGTCGACCCGAAGCCGACAACCGACGCGGACCGCGTACCGATCGGATGACCGACGCAAAGCGCCCACCACGTCCCTGAGGTCGTGGTGGGCGCTCGAAGGCGGGGCCGGCGGCGGCGGGCAACACTCACCCCCGTAAGCATCGCCCGCTCACGCCGCCGGTCCAAACAGGTGGGAACCGTCCCCCAACGGCCGTTCCACCCGTCCCCTCGCGCCTCGTCTGGTGCGCGGATCTGATCGATCCGCCGCTCCCCCGAACGTTTCCAAACGTGGCGCGGTGCAATAAAGCTAGTTCGCCCGGATTCTGGATTCAACCCAGAACGGCTGTCTCGCCGATCACAACTGGCGAGTATCCGCTGCTCCAGCCTCGTCCGTTGGCAACAGTCGGGTACCCATCGGCGATTCCCGCAAACACCTCAACCGTCTTCCCGATCGGGTGACTCGGTCCGGAAGAAGCTGCTCTGACGGCCGTTCCGCAACTGTTCCTGATAAATCAGGTTCAGCCGCCGCAGGTCAAACGTGTGGAACCACTCATCCCAGGTGATCTCGCGAATCCGGCTGCTTTCCCGGTATCCGGGAATGTTGAAGGTCAACACACCCGCACGGCCATCCCGCTCGGTGCCAGCGATGGTCGCCGGCTTGGCCCCGCGTTCCCGGGCCCACCGCTGGATCACCTCGTGGTTCGCCGTGATCAAACTCCGTCCCGGCCGCTCCGGCCGGTCCGTGATCGACGAGATCACCTGCGAACTGCGGACCGACCGCCCCGTACCCCGTCCGGTCCGGATCCCGCCGGCCGCCGTCCCGCCACCGGCCGACGGCGTCAACGTGCGCTTGGCCGGTGTGCTCTTGGCCGCCGCGCTCTTGGCCGGTGCGGTGCGCTTCGCTGTCGTACGCTTCGCCGCCGCGCTCTTGGCCGGTGCGGTGCGCTTCGCCGCCGCGCTCTTGGCCGGTGCGGTGCGCTTCGCCGTCGCGCTCTTGGCCGGCGTCGCGCGCTTCGCTGCCGGCCGCGCCGGTGCCTTCTTCGCCGGCGCCTTCCGCGCGGGTGCCGTACGCGCCGTCGCTGTTTTGCGGGCCGCCGTGCTCTTCCGCGCCGCAGCGGTCTTCCGGGCGGCCGTGGTCCTGCTCGCAGCCGTGGTCCTGCTCGCGGCGCTGGTCCTGCTCGCGGCCGTGGTCCTGCGGGCGGCCGTCGACGTCGCCGCTGTGGTTCTCTTCGCGGCGGTCGCCTTCGCCGGCGCCCTCTTCGCCGCCGCCGTCGACTTACGCGCGGCCGTCGCCTTCGTTGCGGCGGCCCGCTTCGCGGGTGCGCTCTTGTTCGCCGGCGCGGCCTTCGCGCGGCTCGACGTCGGCCTGGCCGCCGACCTCTTGGTGGCAGCCGCACGACCCGCCGACGCCCGGGTGCCGGTGGCCCGGCCCGACGGGCCGGTGCTGCTCCGACCCGCACCGGCGCGCATCGAGCGCACCAACTGTTTCACCAGGTCGGGCTTGCGCAGTGCGGAGATCCCGGAGACCCCGCGTTTGCGCAGTTGCCCGCGGATGTCCTCCACCCGCATCCGGGAGATCTCCGACTCGGAGATTCCGGGCGTACCCGGCGTCTGATTGCCGGCCTGTCGCTTCGTCCTGGTCGCAGTCGCGCCGCGACCTGAGCTGTTCCGCTGAGCCATGGGACGCTCCGCTCCTTGGCACTCCGTCATCGGCGCGCGGGGGTCCCTTGCCGCACCGCGCGGAGCGGCATACCCGTCAGGAGCACTCCGAACCACCGCCAACTCGCCATGACCGCCCCGCCCGCGCCGATCTTGCGTTTTCGGTCGTCGAAAAGCGAGGAATGCCCCCTACGCCGGGACAGCAAGTGCAAGATCGCGGCCGAACTCGATCAATCATGGCGTTGTGGTGCCTGGTTTGGTGTGATGCGAGGACTTTGTCACCCACCACAACTCCATGATCGACGGGGCTGGGGCGGGGGCAGGGCGGGGTGCGTGGGCGGGGCGGGGCGGGGCGGGGCGGGGGTCAGGTTGGGTCGGGGGTGGCGGTGGAGGGTTCGAAGAGGTGGGCGAAGGCGGCCAGGTTGGCTGTCGACTCGCCCCGCTTCACCCGCCACTCGTACTCACGCCGGATCGAACTGCCGAAGCCGATCTCCAGCATCGTGTCGAACGACTCGTCGGCGTACGTGAGCACCGCGCCGAACAGTCGGTCCAGCTCGTCGGCGTCCACGCCGGCCGGATTGACCCGACCGGTCAGGTACACGTCGCCGACCGCGTCGGTGGAGAAGGAGACGCCGTACATCCGGGCGTTGCGCTGCAACAGCCAGGCCCACAGCTCCTCGCGGCGCTCGTCCGGCTGGCGCATCACGAAAGCCTCGATCCGCAGCGCGTGCTCGCCGACGATCAGGTTGCAGATCGTCTTGAGTTTGTGGGTGCCCGGCAGCGTCACCGCGTACGAGCCGGGGCCGGTCGACTCCCAGGCCAGGTCCCGCTCGGCGCAGACCGATTCGATCAGGGTCGCAAGATCGCTCTTCGGGCTCACCGGACCCACTCTACGACCGACCCGGCTCACGCACCCGGTGACAACCGGGCCCCGGGGGTCACCAGGAGCAGGAGAGCGCCGGGTCACCCGCCAGGTCGGCGGCGAGCCGGGCTCGGTGCCCGGCGATGGCCTCGCCGTAGACCCCGAGCAGCCCGGCGACAGTGCGCTCCCAGGAGAAGTGCCGGGCGTGCTGCTCGGCACCTCGGGCCAGCACCGACCGCAACGCCCGGTTCGGCAGCAGGCTGCCCATCGCACGGGCCCAGTCGACCGGGTCGTGACCGTCGATCAGCACGCCACTGACCTGGTCCCGCACGGCGGTGACCAGCCCGCCGACGGCGGCGGCCAGCACCGGCGTACCGCAGGCCTGCGCCTCCAGGGCGACCAGCCCGAACGACTCGTTGTGCGACGGCACCGCGACCAGGTCCGCCGCCCGGTACAGGGCCGGAAGGTCGTCCCCGGTGAGCGGCGGCAGGAACCGCACCCCGTCGCTGACGCCGAGCTTGGCGGCCAACTCGATCAGGGCGGTCGGCCGGTCCAGCCCACTGCCGCTGGGTCCGCCGCAGATCACCACCGTCACCTGATCGGCCAGCGCCGGATCGCGCTCCCGCAACGCGGCGATCGCGCGGATCAGCACGTCGGGGGCCTTGAGCGGCTGGATCCGACCGACGAAGGCAACCACGTACCCGTCGACTGGAAGCCCCAGCCGGCGACGGCCCTGGCGGGCGGCCGCGGACCTGTCACCCGGCGCGGGCCGGAACCGGGCCAGGTCGACACCCGGCTGTACGACGGACACCCGGGTCGGGTCGGCGTCGTACCGGTCGAGCAGGTCGCTGGCCTCGACCCGGGTGTTGGCGACCAGCCGGTCCGCCTCGGCGACGACCTGTTCCTCGCCGATGACCCGGGCCTTGGGCTCCGGCCGGTCCCCGTCCGCGAGCTGGGCGTTCTTGACCTTGGCGAGGGTGTGCGCGGTGTGCACCAGCGGCACCCCCCAGCGCTCCTTGGCCAGCCAACCAACCTGGCCGGAGAGCCAGTAGTGGGAGTGGATCAGGTCGTAGTGGCCGGGCGGACGGGACGCCTCGGCGCGCAGCACCCCGGCGGTGAAGGCGCAGAGCTGACCGGGCAGCTCCTCCTTGGTGAGGCCCTCCAGGGGGCCGGAGGTGATGTGTCGAACCTGCACGCCGGGCGCCATCTCGACCACCGGGGGGAGATCACCGGAGGTGGCCCGGGTGAAGATCTCCACCTCCACGTTGGCCTCGGCGAGTCGCCGGGCGACTTCGAGGATGTAGACGTTCATCCCCCCGGCATCACCCGTACCGGGCTGATGCAGGGGGGACGTGTGTACCGACAGGGTCGCGATGCGGCGAGGCCGGGGCCACGGTTGGGCACCTCGCTGACGCCCGACACCGGTGTGCATTTCCGCCACATCCGCTCCTTCTTCACGGTTGATGCCGTCTCGCACGACCGGCGCTTCTCGGTCAACCTGTACGCCGGATGTCATCTTCCCCATCGGGCTTCGGAAATTCCCCGGCGCGGCCCCTCGGCGTGACGGACCTCATCACTCGAACACGCGCCCATGACTGCCGTACGCCCGGTCGGGGCGGGGCGTACGCCCGGGGTGACAATGTCGGGATGACCTCAGTCGCCATCGTCACCGGAGCGTCCAGCGGGATCGGCGCGGCCACTGCCCGCCGGCTCGCCGCCGAGGGCTTCCACGTGCTCGCCGCCGCCCGCCGCGCCGAACGGCTCACCGAGCTGGTCGCCGACATCACCGCCGCCGGCGGGCAGGCCACCGCCGTGACCTGCGACGTCACCTCGGACGAGTCGGTGGCCCGGCTGGCCGAGGCCGCCGCCCAGGCACCCGGGCCGGTCACCCTGCTGGTCAACAACGCTGGCGGAGCGCGCGGGCTCGACCCGGTGGAGTCCGGCTCGGTCGCCGACTGGCAGTGGATGTACGACGTGAACGTGCTCGGTACCCTGCGGGTCACCCAGGCGCTGCTGCCGGCGCTGGAAGCCTCCGGCTCCGGCACCATCGTGGTGGTCTCCTCCACTGCCGGCCTGACCGTGTACGAGGGCGGGGGCGGCTACACCGCCGCGAAGCACGCGCAGACCGCCATCGCCGGCACGCTCCGCCTGGAGCTGTGCGGCCGGCCGCTGCGGGTCATCGAGATCGACCCGGGCATGGTGAAGACCGACGAGTTCGGGCTGGTCCGCTTCGAGGGCGACGCGGAACGGGCCGCAGCCGTCTACGCCGGGGTGCCGGGGCCGCTGGTCTCCGAGGACGTCGCCGACTGCATCGCCTGGTGCGCCACCCGTCCCGAGCACGTCAACATCGACCGGCTGGTGGTCCGGCCCAGGGCACAGGCCGCCCAGCACAAGGTGCACCGGATCTAACAATGCTGCGCGAGGGGTGAGCCGGGTTTGCGGGCGCTGAGCCGGGGTTTGCGGGCGGTGAGCCGGGTTTGCGCGCCCCGCAGTCGCGAACGGAGATTGGCCTTGAGGTCGACATGAGCCCTGCGGCGCGGCGCCGGCCGGTCGGCGTGGTCACGCGCGGCACGACGAACCCGAACCGGCTCCGTCGGGTCGACAACTGGATCGTCGCCACCTGCGCCGACCGGTTGTTGACGGCGGACGACCCCCTGGTGGTCGACCTCGGCTACGGCGCCACCCCGGTGACCGCTGTGGAGTTGCGCGCTCGACTGGCGGCCGGGGTCCGCCCGGACGTACGGCTGGTCGGGTTGGAGATCGACGCGGCCCGGGTGGCGGCCGCGACGCCGGCCGCCGACCCACCCGGGCTGACATTCGCCCGGGGTGGGTTCGAGTTGGCCGGGCTCCGGCCGGTGCTGGTCCGCGCGTTCAACGTGCTGCGACAGTACGACGAGAGCGAGGTCGCCGGAGCCTGGCAGACGATGACCGCCGCGCTCGCTCCCGGCGGGGCGCTCGTCGAGGGCACGTGTGACGAGTTGGGGCGGCTCGCCAGTTGGCTGCTGATCGACGCAGACGGCCCGCGGTCGCTGACCCTGGCCGCGAAACTCACCACGCTGGGCAGCCCTGCCGAGCTGGCCGAGCGGCTACCCAAGGCGCTGATCCACCGCAACGTTCCCGGTGAGCCGGTGCACGCGCTGATCCGCGCCCTGGACGACGCCTGGCAGGCCGCCGCCCCGTACGCCACCTTCGGCCCTCGCCAACGTTGGCTGCACGCGGTGAGCCGCCTCCGCGAAACCGGCTGGCCCATCCTCGACAACCCCACCCGCTGGCGCCAAGGCGAACTAACCCTCCCCTGGCCCCTCCCATAGCCGCCCCCGCCCCGCCTCGCCTCGCCTCGCCTCGCCTCATTCCGCACCTCCACACCCCGCCCCGCCCCCCGCCACACGCCGATCTTGCACTTCCGGTTGATGATTTGTTCCCTTAGAGCCCCTATGTCCCAGCAGAAACTGCAAGATCGCCGGGGCCGGGTCGGGGCCGGGACCCGGGCGGGCGGGGCTGGGGCTGGAACGGGCCTGCGGGCGGGGCCGGGGCCCGGGCCGGAACGAGGCCCGGGCGGGCGGGACGGGCCCGGGGACCGGGGCCGGGCTGGGCGGACCGCGGGCGGACCGGGGCCGGGCTGGGCGGACCAGGGCCGAGGGCCCGGCTGGCGGGGGCCGAGAGCCGGGCTGGCGGGGGCCGAGGGCCCGGCTGGCGGGGGCCGCGCGGGGGGCGGGGCGGGCCGGGGCCGGGGTACGGCCATGGCAGGCCGGGGGTGGTGGGATGGGTCAGAGGGTGCAGTTGATGAGGACTGGTTCGGGGTGCAGGGTCACGCCGAAGCGGGCGTGGACCTGGTCGCGGATGGTGCGGGCCAGGTTGAGCAGGTCGCTGGTGTGGGCGGTGCCACTGCGGTTGGTCAACGCCAGGGTGTGCTTGCTGGAGATGGCCACTCCACCCTCGCCGGGATGGCCCTTGGTGAAGCCGGCCTTGTCGATCAGCCAGGCGGCGCTCACCTTGACCAGGCCGTCCGCCCCGGGCCAGGCGGGCGGGTCGCCCAGTTCGGTGGAGCGTTCCAGGAGCTGTTCGTACGTAGCGCGGTCGAGCACCGGGTTGGTGAAGAAGGAGCCGACCGAGCGAGTGTCCGGGTCGTTGGCGTCGAGCACCATTCCCTTGCCCGCCCGCAGCCGCAGCACCACCGTCCGGGCGTCGGCCAGCGGCACCTGCTCGCCCACCTCGACACCGAGGGCTCGGGCCAGCTCGGCGTAGCGCACCGGCCCGGAGAGCGGAGACCTGGTGAGTCGGAAGTCGACCGAGAGCACCACCCACCGGTCCACGTACTTGAAGATGCTGCCCCGGTAGGCGAAGCCGCACTGGGCTGCGGGGAAGACCTGGCGGGTGCCCTCGACCCGGTCGTACACCTCGACGCCGGTGATTGTCTCGGCGACCTCCTGGCCGTACGCGCCGACGTTCTGGATCGGGGTGGCACCGGTCGAGCCGGGGATGCCGGACAGGCACTCCAGCCCGGCCCAGCCGTTGGCGACAGTGGCAGCGACGAGGTCGTCCCACGGCTCGCCGGCGTCGACTCGTACGGTGACCGAGGTGGCGTCCTCGGCGATGACCCGCATGCCACGGGAGCGCACCAGCACGACGGTGCCGGGGAAGCCGGCGTCGCCGACCACCACGTTGCTGCCCCCGGCCAGGATCAGGACCGGCTCCGTCGCGGCGCGTACCGCCTGGATGAGCTCGTCGGCACTGTCGGCGGCCACGATCCGCTCGGCCGGTCCACCCGTTCGCAGGGTGGTGTAGCCGGCGAGTGGACCGGGGATGGCACGATCGGCGTCGGTTGTCGGCTGGGCGGAGGCGTCTGACACGCCCTTCACCTTAGGCTGACAAGTAGCCGTGGCACCCACTGGTCGCCCGGCACCCCCGGGAGGATGGCGATGAGCAGACTGCAGGGCAGCAAGGATTTCTGGATCGGGGCGCTCCGGACGGAGGGTCCGGCTTTCGCGGCAGCGGTGGCCGAGGCGCCGCCGGAGACACCGGTGCTGTCCTGTCCGGGCTGGACGGTCAACGACCTCACACTGCACCTGGCCGGCTTCTACCACTGGGTGTCGTCGTTCGCCGGTTCCGGCCAGACCAGCCAACCGCCTCGGTGGGAGAAGGCCGAGGCCGACCCGGGCGTGAACGCGCTCCAGCTGTGGCAGCAGGGTTACGACCGGCTGATGACCCTCTTCGACGGGCTCGACCCCGAGGCACCGGCGTGGAACTGGGCCCCGCAGCCGAAGAAGGCTGCTTTCTGGCCGCGACGGGCGGCGCACGAGACGGCTGTGCACCGCTGGGATGCCCAGCTCGCCATCGCCGCCGGCGACCCGGTGGAGGCGAAGCTCGCGGCCGACGGGGTGAGTGAGGTGCTGGACACCTGGCTGCCGGCGGGCCGGCGGCAGGTGCCGGGTGACTGGCACGGGGTGGTGCAGCTCTGCGCGACCGATGCGGCCCAGGAGTGGTATCTGCGGTTGCGCGGCGAGGGGGTGGCGCTGCTCGACACCGCGACCATCTTCGACCACGACGATCACCACGCCCGCGCCCAGGTCAGCGGCACCGCGAGCGACCTGCTGCTGGCGCTCTGGGGGCGGGTGAGTTTCGAGACGCTGGACGTCGTCGGTGACCGCAGGCTGTTGGACGGTCTGCGTACCGGCTGACCGACCCACCACGAACGAGGGCGTCACCCCATTGGGGGTGGCGCCCTTCGTCGATGTCGGAGGTTGCCTCGTCTGCCGGACGCTGCACTGGCGGTGAGCGTTCATCACGGGACCACAACGCTGAGAGAGCGCTCTCTTGACAGTGGGTTGGCGACCCACCACCCTGTCGTGAGAGCGCTCTCTTAGCCATCTGCCATCACCCGCCCGCCTTGAGAGAGGTCGATAACCCATGGCTGTCTTCCCGCGCCGCCGCCTCGCCGCGGTGGCCCTCGTCGCCGCCACCGCCCTGCTCGTCACCGCTGGCTGCGGCGGCGGCGACGAGCCGGGCGACGGATCGGTCACCCTGACCGTCGACGTCTTCGGCCAGTTCGGCTACGAGCAGCTCTACCAGGAGTACATGACCGCGAACCCCGGCGTGAAGGTCGTCGAGCGCGGCACCGGCACCAACCTCGACGAGTACTCGCCGAAGCTCACCCAGTGGCTCGCCGCCGGCCGGGGCGCCGGCGACGTGGTGGCCATCGAGGAGGGCCTGCTTGTCGAGTACAAGGCCAATCCGGCGAACTTCGTCAACCTGCTGGACCACGGTGCCGCCGAGCTCAAGGGCAACTTCCTGGAGTGGAAGTGGAACGCCGGCCTGACCGCCGACGGCAAGCAGCTCATCGGCCTCGGTACCGATGTCGGCGGGATCGCCATGTGCTACCGCAAGGACCTCTTCCAGAAGGCCGGCCTGCCCACCGAGCGTGACGAGGTCTCGAAGCTCTGGCCGACCTGGCCGGACTACATCGCCACCGGTGAGAAGTTCGCCGCGGCCAAGACCGGGGCGTCGTTCCTCGACGGCGCGACAAACACCTTCAACACCATCCTGCTGCAGACCGCCGGCAACAGCAGCGGCTACAGCTACTACGACACCAGCGAGAAGCTGGTCGTCGACAGCAACCCGGCCGTGCGACAGGCCTACGACACCACAATGGACATCATCGACTCGGGCCTCTCCGGAAAGTACGGCTCCTGGTCGGAAGAGTGGGTTTCCGCCTTCAAGCAGTCGAAGTTCGCCACCATCGCCTGCCCCGCCTGGATGACCGGCGTCATTGAGGCCAACGCCGGCACGGGAGCCCAGGGCAAGTGGGACATCGCCCGGGTGCCCGGCAACGGCGGCAACTGGGGTGGATCGCACCTCGCCGTGCCCAAGCAGAGCAAGCACCAGGCCGAGGCGATCAAGCTGGCCAAGTTCCTGACCAGCGCCAAGGGGCAGATCGGGGCGTTCAAGGCCAAGGGTCCGCTGCCCTCCTCGCCGCAGGCGCTCGACGACCCGGCGATCACCGGCGCGACCAACGCGTACTTCTCGGGGGCACCGGTCGGCGCCATCTTCGGCACCGGCGCGAAGAGCCTGAAGCCGGTCTACATGGGCCCGAAGAACCAGGCCGTGCGGACCGAGGTGGAGAACGCCGTACGGACCGTGGAGCTGGGTCAGCGCAGCCCGGCACAGGGCTGGACCGACGCGGTGACCAATGCGAAGAAGGCCGCCGCCAAGTAGCCCAACCAGCGTGCGGGCGGGCTCCGACGACCGGAGTCCCGCCCGCACGGCGGAAAGGAGTTTCCGGGCATGACCGTCCAGCTCGACGCCCGCCCGCCGGTCGTACCGGCACCCCAGCGCCCGTCAGGTCGGCTCAGCCGGCTCGACACCCGGTTCTCGCCGTACCTCTACATCGCCCCGTTCTTCCTGATCTTCGGCGTCTTCGGGGCGTACCCGCTGGCGTACACCTTCTGGGTCTCGCTGCACGACTGGGACCTGCTCGGAGTCGACCACCCCTTTGTCGGGGCGGAGAACTACACCCGGCTGCTGGCCGACGCCGACTTCTGGCACGCGCTGGTCAACACGCTGGGGATCTTCGTGATCTCGACCGTCCCGCAACTGCTCGCCGCGCTCTGGCTGGCCAACCTGCTCAACCGCGGCCTGCGGGCGCGTACCGGTTGGCGGATGGCGGTGCTGGTCCCCAACGTCACATCCACGGCCGCGGTGGCGATCGTCTTCGGGGTGCTCTTCGGCCGCGAGTTCGGCATGATCAACTGGTTGCTCGACCTGGTCGGGCTGGACGCGATCGAGTGGAAGTCCAACCGGCTGGCGTCCTGGGTGGCCATCTCCGCCATGGTCGACTGGCGGTGGACCGGCTACAACGCGCTGATCCTGCTGGCCGCGATGCAGGCCATCCCCCGCGACCTGTACGAGGCGGCGGCGATCGACGGCGCCAGCCGGGCCCGACAGTTCTGGTCGGTCACCGTGCCGCTGCTCAAACCGACGATCATCTTCTGCACCATCATCGCCACCATCGGCGGCCTGCAACTCTTCACCGAGCCCCGGATGTTCAACTCCGGCACCAACCCGATCCGCGGCGGGCCGTTGCGCGAGTCGCAGACGCTGACCATGTACATGTTCGAGAACGCCTTCGCCCCGCACTACAACTTCGGGTACGGCTCGGCAGTGGCCTGGCTGCTCTTCGCGCTCATCGCGATCGTCGCGGCGGTCAACGTGCTCATCCTGCGTCGCCTCGGTGGCGGGGACCGATCGCAGAAGGGATCGGCGCGATGAGCCGACTCTGGCGGGCCAGCCCGCTCACCTACCTCGCCCTGATCGTCGCCGCCGGACTGTCGGTGTTTCCGATCTGGTGGATGTTCGTCGTCGCCAGCCGCAGCAACGACGCGATGGGCCAACTGCCACCCCCGGTCACCCCCGGCGGCAACCTGGGCGCGAACATCGCCCGCCTGTTCGACAACACCGACGCGTACTTCCTGACCGGCCTGATCAACTCGGCGGTCGTCGCCACCACGGTGACCGTCTCCGTGGTGTTCTTCTCCAGCCTGGCCGGGTTCGCCTTCGCCAAGCTCAGGTTCCGCGGCCGTAACGCCATGCTGCTGGTGATCATCGCGACCATGATGGTGCCGACGCAGCTCGGCGTGATCCCGCTCTACCTGCTCATGAGCAAGCTGCACTGGAACGACCGGCTGCCCGCGGTCATCGTCCCGGTGCTGGTCACCGGGTTCGGGGTGTTCATGATGAGGCAGTACGCCGGCCAGGCCATCAGCGACGAACTGATCGAGGCCGCCCGCATGGACGGCTGCGGCACCGCCCGGATCTGGTGGCACGTCGTGGTGCCCGCCCTGCGTCCCGCCGCCGCCGTCCTCGGTCTGCTCACCTTCATGACCACCTGGAACGACTTCCTCTGGCCGTACGCTGTGCTGAACGACCCGACGAATCCAACAGTGCAACTGTCCCTACGCGCACTGTCGGACGGGTATTACCAGGACATGTCGCAGGTGTTCACCGGAACGGCCATCGCGACGCTGCCCCTGCTACTGGTCTTCGTGTTGTTCGGCCGGCAGATCATCGGCGGAATCATGGAAGGTGCGGTCAAGGCGTGAACGAGCGGAGCGAGTCAACCAACCGGCCCGGCAACGAGATCCGGTTTCCCGAACACTTCCTCTGGGGGACGGCCACCGCCGCGTACCAGATCGAGGGTGCGGCCCGCGACGACGGTCGTGGTCCGTCCATCTGGGACACCTTCAGCCGTACGCCGGGCAAGGTGTACCAGGGTCACACCGGCGACGTCGCCTGCGACCACTACCACCGGTACGCCGACGACGTGGCGCTGATGGCCGAGCTGGGCATGCGGGCGTACCGGTTCTCGGTGGCCTGGCCGCGGATCCAGCCCGACGGCACCGGCCCCGTCAACCCCCGTGGCCTGGACTTCTACGACCGACTCACCGACACGCTGCTCGACCGGGGAATCGACCCGATCGTCACGCTCTACCACTGGGACCTGCCGCAGGCCCTGGGCGACCGGGGTGGCTGGACCAACCGGGACACCGCCGAACACTTCGCCACCTACGCCACAGCGGTGTACGCCCGCCTCGGGGACCGGATCGACGTGTGGACCACGCTCAACGAGCCGTGGTGCTCGGCCTACCTCGGTTACGCCAACGGCCTGCACGCTCCCGGGGAGCAGGATCCGGCGGCGGCCTTCACCGCCGTACACCATCTGCTGTTGGGGCACGGCCTGGCGGCGCGGGCGTTGCGGGCGGCGGGCGCGCGCAGCGTGGGCGTCACCGTCAACCCGGCCGACGTACGCCCGGCAGACCCGCAGAGCGCGGCCGACGCCGCCGCCGTCCGCCTGGTCGACGGCCTGCACAACCGGATCTTCCTCGACCCGCTGCTGGCCGGCGGCTACCCGGACGACGTCCGCGAGCACGTGGCCCGGATCGTCGAGCCGACGTTCATCCGCGACGGCGACGAGAAAGTGATCGCCGCCCCGATCGACCTGCTCGGCATCAACTACTACGCCCCGACCTACGTGGCCGGTCGACCCGACGGCGCCGGCAACGGCGCGTACCCGGGCACCGAGGGTGCTGTGCACTTCCTGCCACCGGCCGGGCCGCTCACCGACATGGGGTGGATGATCGAACCGACCGGGCTCACCCGGCTGCTGGAGCGGATCGCCGCCGACTACCCCGGTGTGCCGCTGCTGATCACCGAGAACGGTGCGGCGTTCCCCGACAAGCCCGGCGCCGACTCGCCCGACGGCCCGACGCAGGTGATCGACGCCGATCGCATCGCCTACCTCGACGGGCACCTCCGCGCGGCGCACGAGGCGATCTCCCGGGGCGTGGACCTGCGCGGTTATCTCGTATGGTCATTCCTGGACAACTTCGAGTGGGCGGAGGGTTACCGCAAGCGGTTCGGGATCGTGCACGTCGACTACCTGACCCAGCGGCGCACACCCAAGGCCAGCGCCCGGTGGTACCAGGAGGTGATCTCCCGGAACGGGCTGTGACGAGCGGGGGGGAAAGCGCGATGACGACGGCGCAGCGGCCGACGCTCGAAGCGGTGGCAGCGCGGGCCGGAGTGTCCCGCGCCACCGTTTCCCGGGTGGTCAACGGCTCCACCACCGTCGCCGAACCGATCCGCGAGGCGGTCGCCCGGGCGGTCGCCGAGTTGGGGTACGTCCCCAACCTGGCGGCCCGCAGCCTGGTCACCCAGCGCACCGACTCGATCGCCCTGGTCATGCCGGAGGCGGCCACCCGGGTCTTCTCCGACGACCAGGTCTTCCCCGGCATCATTCGCGGCGTCAGCCAGGAGTTGGAGGCGGCCGACAAGCAACTGGTGCTGATGCTCGCCGGCTCGCCGGCCGGGCACCACCGGGTCGAGCGGTACACCACCGGCCGGCACGTCGACGGCGTGCTGTTCGCGTCGCTGCACGGTGCCGACCCGCTGCCCGGCACGCTGGCCCGACTCGGCATCCCGGTGGTGGTCAGCGGTCGGCCGCTCGGCGACGTGCCCGTCCCGTACGTCGACGTCGACCACGTGGCCGGGGTGACCGCGGCCGTCCGGCACATGATCGACAGCGGTCGTCGACGGATCGCGACCATCGCCGGGCCACAGGACATGGTCGCCGGAATCGAACGGCTCAGCGGTTACCGCAGCACGGTCGCCGACGCGGGGCTGCCCGAGCTGATCGCCATCGGTGACTTCACCAGGGAGTCCGGCTCGGCGGCGATGCGCCGCCTGCTCGCCGAGCACCCCGACCTCGACGGCGTCTTCGCCGCCTCCGACCTGATGGCGCACGCCGCAATGCGGACGCTGCGCGAGGCTGGCCGGCGGATACCCGACGACGTGGCGGTGGTCGGCTTCGACGACATCGAGACCGCCGCCTACACCGAGCCGCCGCTGACCACCGTCCGGCAGCCGATCGTGGAGCTGGGCCGCCGGATGACCCGCCAACTGCTCCGGCTGGCCGCCGGGGAGACCATCGAGCAGGCGATCATGCTGCCCACCGAGCTGATCCGTCGCGCCTCCGCCTGAAAGCGCCACCGCCTGACCGCACCACCGCACCCGCCCCGGGGTCCGCGCCGGACCTGCCCTGCAAGATCCGCACAACTTCAGGGAAATTGTGGTCTCCGAGCGCCGGGAGGCCACTGTTTCCCTGAAGTTGCCGCCTGCTGGTCGGTGGCCGGTGCGGGAGCACGCGGTTAATGCATCGCTCGGGCAGACGATCCTGGTTAGCCTCGCCGACATGCCGGATCCTGTCGCACTGCTCAGCCGCTCCCACCAACTCGTCGAGGTCGAGGCCGTCGTCACGGCCGTACGGACGGGGGCCTGACGTGCGCATTCGTGTGGCGCAGCCGGACGACGCTTCGGGCGTGGTGGCGCTGCGGGCGATCGTCTTCCCGTACCAGGTGCGCGGCGTCGAGTCGACCCGGAAGATGATCGCCGAGCCGGTACCGGGCAGGGACTGGGCCGCCTTCGTTGCCGAGGTCGACGGCCAGGTCGTCGGTTGGGTGACGGCGCAACGCAACGCGTCGACCTCGACGGCCGGCTTCGGTGACATCTCCCTCCTGCACGTCCATCCGGAGCACCGGCGGCGCGGCATCGGCACCGCGCTACTGACGACCGCGACAGGTCACCTCGCACCGCTGGGCGTCCGCCGGCTGCGCGCCTTCGCCCAGCCGGAGGCGCTGCCGTTCGCCCGTCGGCACGGCTACGAGCCCAGTCGTGAGCTGCGCTTCTCGGCGCTCGAACTGAATCCGGCACCCGCGCTGCCGGAGCCGCCCCCGGGCGTACGGCTGCTCCCGATCTCCGACCTCGACCCGCATCTGCTGTACGCGGCGGACGTGGCCTCGGCGCTGGACGAGCCGGGCGACGTGCCGGTCGACTCGATCAGCTACGAGAGCTGGCAGTACGACGTCTGGGACAACCTGGGCCTGGACAAGACGGCCAGCACCGCTGTCGAAGTCGACGGTGAGGTAGCCGCGTTCAGTCTGGTGAAGCGGGACGGGGACCGGATGTGGTCGGACTTCACCGGCAGTCTCCCGGCGTACCGGGGGCGGGGCCTCGCCCGGCTCGCCAAGACGGCAGCGCTGCACGGGGCAGCCGCGAACGGCGTGCGCGTCGCGTATACCTCGAACGACGAGGCGAACGGTCCGATGCTCGCGATCAACACCCGGCTGGGCTACCGCCCGGTGGCATCCGAGTGGAGCTGCCTGGCCGACCTGACCTGACCTGACGGCACACCCTGCGTCGATCTTGCACTTCCTGTACCGACACAAGGGACATTTACCCTCTTGCCGACAACCGAAACTGCAAGATCGGCGGGGCGAGGGCGGGGTCAGGGCGGGGTTAGGGCGGGGGCGGGGCGGGGCGGGGTCAGGGTGTTTTGGCAATTCTGCGGGCGGTGGCATACGTGTCGGCGGCTAGGAGGACCAGGCGGGCTTCGTTTACGGCGGCCGGGGTGGTCGAGCGCAGCACCGTCAGGGCCTGGCGGACCGCGTCGTCGAGCGGCCAGCCGTAGATGCCGGCGGAGATCAGCGGGAAGGCCACAACGGCCGCGCCCAGTCCGTCGGCCACCCGCAGGCTGTTGGCGTAGCAGTCGCGCAACAGCGCCGAGCGGTCCTCGCCTGCCGACCAGACCGGTCCGACGGTGTGGATCACCCAGCGGGCCGGCAGCTCCCCGGCCGTGGTCGCCACCGCTTGCCCGGTCGGCAGCCCTCCGCCGTATTGGGACGCCCGCAGCGCCCGGCACTCCGCGAGGATCGCAGGGCCACCGCGTCGGTGGATGGCCCCGTCGACCCCACCGCCACCGAGCAGGGACGAGTTCGCGGCGTTCACGATGGCGTCGACCCGCTGGGCGGTGATGTCGCCCTCGACCAGGGTGATCTCCATGTCAGTCCTTCTCGATCGACTGACCCATCGAGCGACGGGCCAGCAACGTGGCACCGGCGACCGCAGCCGGCATGACCAACACCGCGCCGAGCGGGATCAGGAAGCACAGGAAGACGGCCACTCCGAAGCCGAGCGCGGTGGGTCGGTCGGCCTTCAGGATCGTCCGGCGCTGCGGCAGCCGCATCCCGCGTCGGTAGAACGGTGCACCGACCAACTCCACGGCGAGGAACCACCCGCCCACGGCCGCCCCGATGACCGGGACGACGGTCTGGCCGACCACCGGGATGAAGCCGGCGACGAAGAGCGGGATGCCGACCAACGCCGTGAGCGCCAGCAGGCGTACCGAGTCGGCGAGGCTACGGCGCAGCGACGACCAGAAGGGCACGTCCACCGCGTCCGGCGTGCCGCCGTACCGCTGCTCCACCTGCTCGGAGATCTTCTCGTAGAACGGGTCGCCGATGACCAGGGTGACGGCGGTGAAGGTGAGCACGCCAAGCAGGCCGCCGACCCCCAGGAAGGCCAGCCCGGCGATCACCCGGACCAGGCTGCGTCCCGTGCTCGACCAGTCGTCGGCGAACGGGGTGACCAGCGCGGCGAGATCGTCCACGAAGTACACCAGTGTGCCGAGCGCGGCCAGGAAGAGCACGCCGGAGATCAACGCCGGCACGATGCCGAGCAGCATCAGCCCCGGGCTGCGGACGTAGAGACCCAACCCACGCAGGAGCAGCCCTGCCCCGGCGAGGAAGCGTCCGACGACCCCGGTCACCGGGCTGGCGATTCTGCTGGCATCCACGATCGAGCAGCCTAACCAGCAGTGATCGGATCCGCCGGGCGGAGCGCTAGCAGCGAGCCGCCGCGTACACATCAACCGGTTGACGGACGGCAGCGATCCACCGGGGAAGACGAGGTTCGTCGCTGACCGGTCGATCCGCCGGCAGGCCACCCCGACCACCCTTGAGGGGTACGAAGTCAGCGGCGGCGAGAGGCGACACGATGCCGGTCATCGAGGTGACCCACCTGAAGAAGCGGTACGGCGACCTGGTGGCGGTGGATGACGTGTCGCTCGCCGTGGAGGCCGGGGAGATCTTCGGCGTCCTCGGCCCGAACGGCGCCGGCAAGACCACCACCGTGGAGTGTGTAGCCGGGCTGCGTGTCCCCGACGGGGGCGGGGTGTCGGTCCTCGGGCTCGACCCCCGCCGGGACGCGGCCCAGCTACGCCAGCGGGTCGGGGTGCAACTCCAGGAAAGTCAACTCCCGGACCGGTTGCGGGTGGCCGAGGCGCTGGAGCTGTACGCCTCGTTCTACCGCGACCCGGCAGACCCGGCCGAGCTGATCGACAAGCTGGGCCTCGGCGACAAGCGGAACACGGCGTACAAGAAGCTCTCCGGCGGCCAGAAGCAGCGGCTCTCCATCGCGCTGGCCCTGGTCGGCAACCCGGAGATCGCCATCCTCGACGAGCTGACCACCGGGCTGGATCCGCAGGCCCGCCGGGACACCTGGGGCCTCATCGAACAGGTCCGCGACAGCGGGGTGACGATCGTGCTGGTCACCCACTTCATGGAGGAGGCCGAGCGGCTCTGCGACCGGGTCGCGGTGATCGACCGGGGTCGGGTGGTCGCCCTGGACAGCCCGGCGGGCCTGGTGTCGACGGTGGCTCCGGAACAACGGATCCGGTTCCGGCCCTCAGCTCCGGTCGACGACCGGCTCCTCACCGACCTGCCCGAGGTGTCCGCCGTGCAGCGAACCGGCAGCCAGGTGGTGGTGACCGGCACCGGCGAGCTGCTGCACGCCGTCACCTCGGTGCTCGCCCGCCACCAGATCGTCGCCGCGGACCTGCGGCTGGAGCAGTCCACCCTCGACGACGCCTTCGTCGAGCTGACCGGGCACCCGCCCGCCAACTGAGAGGGAGCCGGCATGCACGCCTTCCGCAACATCCTGAGAACCGAGGCGCGACTCTACCTGCGAGATCTTCCGACGCTGCTCACCACGATCGGGCTGCCCAGCCTGATCCTGGTGGTGCTGGGGCTGGTCCCCTCGCTCCGCAAGCCGGACCCGACCTTCGACGGGCAGACCTTCGTCAGCTACTTCGCCCCGTCACTGCTCGTCGTCACCCTGGCCATGGTGGGGGTGAACACCCTGCCCACGGTGCTGGCCAGCTATCGGGAACGCGGCGTGCTGCGTCGGTTGGCGACCACCCCGGCGCACCCGGCCGCCCTGCTCGCCGCCCAACTGGTGCTGGCCCTGGCCGGGATTCTGGCCAGCGCGCTGCTGCTCATCGTCGTCGCCCGGACGGCGTTCGGGGTGCCGCTTCCCCGGCACCCGCTCGGCTTCACGCTGGCGTTCATCCTCGGCACGGCGGCGCTGCTGGCGCTCGGGTTGCTGGTCGCCGCCGTGGCCCGGACCACGAAGGCGGCACAGGCCCTGGCCGTACCGCTGTTCCTGATCACGATGTTCTTCGGCGGGGTCTACCTCCCCCGGTTCCTGCTCCCCGACGCCGTGGCGCGGATCGGCGACTACACGCCGCCCGGGGTGCAGGCGCTCCTCGACGCCTGGACCGGCACTCCGCCACAGCCGCTGCACCTGGGAATAATGGCGGTGATCGCCGTGGCGGCCGGTGCCGGCGCGGCGAGACTGTTCCGCTGGGAGTGAGCGGGGATGCGATGACACGCGGCGGTGGGCACGACCGTCTGGCCAGCTGGCGAGAACGCGAGGCGGTCCTCTACCGCGTCTTCCCCTTCGGCGGGCTGACTCTGGGCACCCTGCTGGCCCTCGTCGCACCGGCACCTGACCAGCCCGGGGCGCTGCCCACCCTCGCCGTCGCCGTGGCGGCCGGAGGCTGGGTCGCCTGGTTCGTCACCCTGCACCCGGGCTGGCAGAGCCGGCGCAGGCTGATGGCGGTCTACTACGCCGGGCTGCTCACGTTCGCCGCCGCCCTCGTGGCGGCCAGTCCGTGGTACGGCTTCTTCGCCTGGATCGGGTACATCCACGCCTTTCCGGTGCTGCCCGGGCGCTGGCGGGTCGCCGGCGTGGTCACCACGGCCACCCTGGTCGCCACGTCGCAGGGCGGTGGTCTGTCGGTGGTGGTGTCGCACCTGCCGCTGTGGCTGTTGCTGGTGCTGTTCAACCTGGTGGTGGCTGGCTCGGTGAGCTGGTTCGCGGTGATCGCCGAACAGGAGGACGCCAAACGCAAACGGTTGATGGTGGAACTCGGTGAGACCAACCGTCAGCTCACCGAGACGGTGAATGAGAACGCCGGGCTGCACGCCCAGCTGCTCACCCAGGCCCGGGAGGCCGGCGTGCTGGACGAGCGGCAACGAATGGCGCGGGAGATCCACGACACCCTGGCGCAGGGGCTGACCGGCATCATCACCCAACTGGAGGCGGCCGAGCAGAGCCGCGACCGGTCGGCCGACTGGCGCCGGCACGTCGACAACGCGCTCGTCCTGGCCCGGGAGAGCCTCACCGAGGCCCGCCGCTCGGTGCAGGCGGTCCGCCCGGAACCGTTGGAGACGGCCCGGCTACCCGACGCCCTGGTCGAGCTGGGCGGGCGTTGGTCGGCCCTGAACGGGGTACGGGCCGACGTGGCCACCACCGGCACGCCCCGCCCGCTGCACCCGGAGGTGGAGGTGACCCTGCTGCGGGCCGCCCAGGAGGCGCTGTCCAACGTGGCCCGGCACGCCGCCGCGTCGCGGGTCGGGCTGACCCTGTCGTACATGGCGGACGTGGTCACGCTCGACGTCCGTGACGACGGGGCGGGCTTCGACGTCGCCGACCAGCCGGCGTCCCGTGAGCCGGGCGGCGGGTACGGGTTGACCGCCATGCGGCAACGGGTGACAAGGGTCGGTGGCGAGTTGGCCGTCGAATCCGAGCCGGGCAACGGCACCGCCATCTCGGCGTCCGTTCCCGCGCTACCCGGAGGTGCCGGTTGACCGCCCCGGTTCGGCTGCTGATCGTCGACGATCACCCGGTGGTGCGGGACGGCCTGCGGGGGATGTTCACCGGTGACCCCGATTTCGAGGTGGTGGGCGAGGCCGCGGACGGTTCGGAGGCGTTGGCCCTGGTCGCGTCGCTGCGGCCGGACGTGGTGCTGATGGATCTGCGGATGCCCGGAATGGACGGGGTGACCGCCATCGGCAGGCTGGCTCGCACCGGCAGCACCGCCAGGGTGCTGGTACTCACCACCTACGACACGGACGCGGACGTGCTGCCGGCGATCGAGGCGGGTGCGACCGGTTACCTGCTCAAGGACACACCTCGGGAGGATCTGGTCCGCGCGGTCCGGGCGGCGGCCCGGGGCGAGTCGGTGCTGGCACCGAGCGTCGCCGGCCGGCTGATGGGTCGGCTGCGCGCTCCCGCCGAGGAACCGCTCAGTCAACGGGAGCTTGAGGTGCTCACCCTGGTGGCCCGGGGCGCCTCCAACCGGGAGGCGGCGACCCGCCTGTTCATCAGCGAGGCCACCGTGAAGACGCACCTGCTGCACGTGTACGCCAAGCTCGGGGTCAACGACCGGGCTGCCGCGGTGGCCACCGCGTACGACCGGGGGTTGCTGACGCCCGGCGGGCGGTGAGCGGCACCGGGCAGGATGGGCGGATGCGCGCGTCCCGACTGATCTCGTTGCTGTTGCTGTTGCAGTCGCGCGGGTCGATGACAGCAAGCGAGCTGGCACGGGAGTTGGAGATCTCCGAGCGGACCGTCTATCGGGACGTGCTGGCGCTCTCCGCGGCGGGCGTGCCGGTCTACGCCGACCGAGGACGGGCCGGCGGCTACCGCCTGCTCGGCGGGTACCGCACCCGGCTGACCGGGCTGACCCGGGACGAGGCGGAGGCGCTGTTCCTCGCCGGGCTGCCCGGACCGGCCGGCGAGATGGGGCTCGCCGACGCGGTCGCGTCCGCCGAGCTGAAGGTGCTCGCCGCGCTGCCACCCGCCCTGCGCGACGCGCCGGCCCGGGCCGGGCAGCGGTTCCACCTGGACGTACCGGGCTGGTTCCGGCAGAGCGCGCCACCGCCCTGGCTGCCCGAGCTGGCCCGGGCGGTCTGGGGCGACACCGTGGTGGAGCTGCGCTACCGACGCGGCGACCAGGAGGTCACCCGCCAGGTCCAGCCGTACGGCCTGGTACTCAAGAGCGGGGTCTGGTATCTGGTCGGCCGCGTCGGCGACGATGTGCGCACCTACCGGGTGGACCGGGTCACCGGGGTCGAGGTGGGCGACGACCACTTCGACCGCGACGAGGGCTTCGACCTGGCCGAGCACTGGCGCGAGCAGGCCGGGTCGTTCCTGCGGACCATGCTGCGGGCCGAGGTCGCCGTCCGGCTGAGCCCCGCCGGCCTGCGCCAGCTCCGACACCTGGTCAGTGCCCCCAACGTGTACGACGAACTGGTCGCCGCCGCCGGCCCGCCCGACGGGCAGGGCTGGGTGGCGACGCGGCTGCCCGTCGAGTCG
Organism: Micromonospora sp. NPDC050795; assembly: GCF_044456785.1. Classification (NCBI taxonomy): domain Bacteria; kingdom Bacillati; phylum Actinomycetota; class Actinomycetes; order Micromonosporales; family Micromonosporaceae; genus Micromonospora; species Micromonospora sp. NPDC050795. The sequence continues at coordinate 86,238 of NZ_JBITGE010000022.1, forward strand.
GTCCCGGTGGCGTACCACCAACTGCTGGGCCTCGGCCCCGAGGTCGAGGTCATCGACCCACCCGAGCTACGGCGGTTGTTCGCGGAGAGCGCCGAACGGCTCGCCGCGCTCTACCGGTAGCCGGTCACGTCCGCCGGCTTTCCCGCGTCGACCACCTCGGTGATGTAGCGGAAACCCTCGGGTTGGCTGCCGTCGAGGTCGGTGAAGCCGTACACCTTGGACAGGCTGCCGGCATCGACGGACGTGCCGTTCCAGCGGGCCCTTTCCTCGTCGACGGCGAGCGCGGCCACCGCCCGGCCGACGAAGGCCGGGGTCTCCGAGATGAGGAAGTTCGGGTCGGTGGCGGCGCCGTCGCGCCAGGTCTCCTCGGTCACGCCGAAGTGCTCCAGCATCGCCTCGGAACGGATCCAGCCGGGGGTCAGTGCCACGGCAGTGCAGCCGTGGGGCTTCAGTTCGTGCGCCTGGATGAAGGCGAGCCGGTTGACCGAGACCTTCGCCAGGTCGTAGAAGACCGACAGCCGGTAGTTCTCGTCGTTGTACGCCTTGGTGCCGTCGCCCATCTCCACCACCAGGCCACCGGGCTTGCGGATCAGCAGCGGCAGGGCGAAGTGGCTGGTGATGATGTGCGTGTCGACGGCCAGTCGCAGGGTACGGAAGCCGGCGTCGAGCGGCTGCTCCCAGACCGGCTTGTCCCAGGTGACCAGTGGGTCGCCACCCCAGATGTCGTTCACCAGCACGTCGAGTTGGCCGTGCTCGGCGTCGATCCGGGCGACCAGGTCGCGGACCTGGTCGGGCACCAGGTGGTCGACCTGGACGGCGATGCCGGTGCCGCCGGCAGCGTCGACCAGCTCGGCGGTCTCCTCGATGGTCTCCGGTCGATCCATCTCGGAGCGGCCGGCCCGGGAGCTGCGACCGGTGGCGTAGACAGTGGCCCCGGCCGCGCCGAGCTGAACGGCGATCTGCCGCCCGGCGCCACGGGTGGCACCGGCGACGAGCGCGATCTTTCCGGTTAGCGGTTGTGTCATGCCTGCGACGTTGTCAGGGATACCTGACAACCGACGTCCGAATTCGGTACTCGATCTAGTCGACCAATCGGACCCGGACCCGGCGGTTGGCCCGGCCCTTGCTCTCCACCTTCACCACCTGGACCTTGCCGATCTGGGCGGTGGAGGCGACGTGGGTGCCGCCGTCGGCCTGCACGTCCAGCCCGACGATGTCGACGATCCGGACCTCCTGCTCGTCCGGCGGGATGAGGTTGGACTGGGTACGGATGATGTCCGGCAGGGCCAGCGCCTCGGTGCGCGGCAGCACCCGGGTGGCGACCGAGCGGTCGGCGGCAACCTCGGCGTTGACCAGCTCCTCGATGCGACTCTTGAAGTCCGGGGGCACCTCGGGGAGGTTGAAGTCCATCCGGGCCTCGCCCGGTTCCATCGAGTTGCCGGTCACGAGCGCACCGAAGTCACGGAACACCACACCGCAGAGCACGTGCAGCCCGGAGTGGGTACGCATCAGCCGGGTACGGCGCTCGTCCTCCACCGCGCCGACGACCTCGGTGCCGACCGGCGGCAGCGGATCACCCTCGGCGGGAATCAGGTAGGGGTCGTCGCCCTTGCGGGTGCCGACGATCCGGGTCTGCACGCCCTGCCAGAGCAACACACCGTGGTCGGGTGGTTGGCCACCACCGCCCGGGTAGAACGCCGAACGGTCCAACACGATGCCCTGCTCGGCATCGGAGTGCAGGACCGTGCACGTCCATTCGCGCAGGGTCGGGTCGGCAAGGTCGAGCCGGTGCGTCCGGCCGTGCTGTGTGACGCCCATGACAGGGCAGGTTACTCGTTCAGGAAGCCGGCAATGCGGTCCCGCAGATCGGCGCGTTCCGACCAGAGCACGCCGGGCCGGTCGTACACGTGCAGGGTGGCCTGGGGCAGCGCCACGGCGAGCCGCTCGGCGACCTCGACCGGGTGCAGGTCGTCGCCCGCGCAACCGATCACCAGCGCCGGTGCGGTGACCGCCGTCAGGTCACCGATCCGGCGCAGCGGTGTCTGGTCGGCGAGCGTGGCCAGACCGTCGGCGAGACCGTCGCGGAGCAGTTGGTCGAGCCGTTGTCGCAGGTAGGCCCAGCCGGCCGGGGTGTTACGCACCGCCGGGGGCAACTCCAGCGTGACGATGTCGGCGACCGCCGAGGCGTCGCCGCTCTCCACCGCCTCCAGCAGGTCGGTGATGCGCTCGCGGGCGACCGGCCCGCGTGGCTCGTCGAGGACCGCCGGCAGAAAGAAGACCAGCTTGTCGAAGCGCTCCGGGCTCTCCACGAGGAGTCGGCAGAGGGCACCCGCGCCGAGACTCGCGCCGAACGCCCGGCTGGCGCCGCCAAGGTCGGCGATCGCCCGCAGATCCCGGGCCAGGTCCAGATAGTCCCACTGCCCGTCCGGGGCCTCGGAGCGGCCGTGCCCACGGAACTGGAAGAACACCTTGCGACCGTTCACCCCACTGCCGAACGGTCGGGTGGTGGCGATGCCGTTGCCCAACCCGTGCGCGAACACGGTGACCGGATCACCGGTGCCGGTGACCAGCCTTTCCAGCCGCACGCCGTGCGGGGTGGTGATCAGCTCGGTCTCCGGCTCCGGCAGCGCCGGCCGGCCGGTACGCGGCCCACCCGGCCCGGGACCCCAGGTGCGGGGCCCGCTGTCGGGTGGGGGCGGCCAGCGAAAACCTCTCACCAGAACCCTTTACCGTCACCGAGTTCGCGGAGGCCGATTCGGACATCGAGCAGGTAGATCAGACCGGCGGCGATGCCGACCAGTCCGAAGAGGCTGATCGGACCGAAGCCGAGCAGGGTGAGCACGAGGCAGACTGCCAGGATGGCGATCCAGCCGCCCTTGGGCAGCGTCCCGATGGCGGGGAAGGCGTCGGAGCGCTGCGTGATCGCGTGCACCAGGGCGACGCCCTGAACGATCAGCGCGAAGACGAGCAGGATCAGCTGGATCACTTCACGGACGGCGAAGGCGAAGATCGGCGCGGCGTTGGCCATGCGGGCCAGTTTATGTCCACGACCCCGGCTACGTCCGACAAGGACGCCACCGGGGTCGCGGCCACGGTGAACTACTCGGCTGCCGGACGGGTCCGCTTGGTGGCCCGGGGGAGCTTCGCCGACGGGGTCTCGACCGGCTTGGCGGCCTTCGGCGCGCGGGCGGCCTTCTTGACAGCGGCCGGCTTGGCCTCGGCGATCTCCGCCACGTCGGCCGGGGTCGGCGCGTCGGTGGGGGCCGCAGCGGTGGGGGTGGCGACAGCCGCGGGGGTGGCGGCCGGCGTCAGGGCCTCGGTGGCCTCGATGTCGGCGTTGACCGTCTCGGCGGCCTCCAGCACGCCGGCACCGACGACCCGCTCGCCCCGGGCGACCAGCGCGCCGTACGCCGCGAACGCGCGTTCCTGGGCGACCTGGGCGCCCGCGACCACCAGGGCGGCGTTGCGGGTCGCGGCGGCGCGCAGCTTGTCGATGTCGGCGGCCTCGCGCAGCTTCGCCAGGTCGGCGGTCTCGTTGGCGGTGCGCAGCGTCTCGGTGGCCTTCTGCTTCAGCTCGAAGCCGGTCAGCACGGCCCGGCCGCCCAGGTCGGCGACGACCCGGGTGCTGAGGACGCCGACCACGGCCGGCAGCTTGCGCAACTGCTCGATGGCCAGCTCACCGGCACCGGCTGCGGCGTAGATCGGGGCGGGGATGCGGTTGGTCTTCGGCTCGCTCATGACGTCTCCTCTTCGGCCGCCTCGGCGGCCTTCTTCTTCTGGGGGATGCTGGTGCTGCCCGGGGCGGGGGCGGTGCCCGCCTCGGTGACGGCGACCGACTCGAGCACGGCCTCGGTCGGGGTGCCGCCGACGGTGGTGGGGCCGGTGGCGGCCACATTGGCCAGGTCCGCGGCCTGGCTGGCGGGCTGGTCGGCGGGCTGGTCGGCCTGCGCCGTCTCGGCTTCGGCCTGGGCCTCGGCCAGCCGGGTGTTCTCCCGGCGGAACGTCTCGTAGATCTGACTGAGCGACTGCTTCTGCGCCATCGTCAGGTCGGCGTCCACGGCGATGGCGGCGAGCACCCCGTGGCCTTCCTTGTCGTCCAGCAGACCGGCACGCAGGTACATCGCCGGCGTGGAGACCCGCAGCGCGCTCGCCAGTTGCTGGAGCACCTCGGCGCTGGGCTTGCGCAGGCCGCGCTCGATCTGGCTGAGGTACGGGTTGCTGACCCCCGCCTGCTCGGCGAGCTGCCGTAGCGAGATCTTGGCGTTGCGCCGCAGATCGCGGATGAACCCGCCGACGTCGGGAAGGTCCTTGGGTGTGGCCATGGCAGCGACGCTAACCGCCCGCGCTAGCTCTTGCAAGCAAAACGCTAACCATAGTTAGCAAGGTCTCAGGACCCCCGTTTGCGCGCCGCTCGGCAGATCCGTACGGTCCGTCCGTGGACAAGATCACAGTCAATGGAGCAAGCATCGCGTACGACGAGGCCGGCACCGGTTCGCCCGTCGTCCTGCTGCACGCCGGAATCGCCGACCGGCGGATGTGGCGGGGGCAGGTGTCCGCGCTCGCCACCCGGCACCGGGTGATCATCCCGGACCTGCGCGGCTACGGAGACTCCGAGCTCCCACCGACCCCGTTCACGCACCACGACGACGTGGCCGGGCTGCTGGACGCGCTCGACCTGCCCCGGGCCGCCCTGGTCGGCTGCTCCTTCGGTGGGGCGGTCGCCATCGACACCGCGCTGGCCCACCCCGACCGGGTGAGCGCGCTCGCGCTGTTCGACACGGCGGTCTCCGGGAACGAGTGGTCCGACGAGGCGAATGACCTCTGGGACGACCTGGTCGGCGAGGTCGACCCGGACGACTTCGTCGCCGGTGCGGCCGGTGAGGTGAGGTTCTGGGTGGTCGGCCCGCGACGCCAGCCGGAGGACGTCGACCCGGAGCTGGTCGCGTTCGCGCAGGAGATGGACCAGCGTGCCCTCGCGGCGGAGCTGGCGCTCGGCGCGGTCGAGGTGGGAGAGCTGTCGCCACCGGCGATCGGTCGTCTCGGTGAGCTGAAGATCCCCGTCCTGGTCACCGCGGGCGCCGCCGACGTGCCGGACATCAGTCGGCTCGCCGACCGGATCGCCGCCGAGGTCCCCGGCGCGGTACGACTGCCCGACGTGCCGGACGCCGCCCACCTGCTGCCGCTGGAGCGCCCGGAGCCGGTCAACGCCGCACTGCTCGACTTCCTGGGCTAGAGCGCGCTCACCAGAGCGGGCGGACCGCCCCGACCGGTACCCCACCACCGAAGAGCGACACCTCGGCGTACTCGGTCAGCACCGGAGCGTCCACGCCGAGCCGGCGCAGCGCGGAGACCAGTACCGGCATCCGGGCCCGGTCGGCGCCGTCGTCGATCTTCAACGCGACGGCGCCGACGCCCGGCAGCGCCACGGCGATCACGCCCTCGGCACCGACCTTGGCCAGCGCACCCGGGACGCCACGCATGAGCCGGGTGTCGTCGGCCTGGGTGCCACCCACGATCTCCGGGTACGCCCGCATCGCGTCGGCCACCGTGCGCGGGACCGAGCCGGGCTCGGCGTCGACCAGCCGGAGGTACGCCCCGGCCAGACCGGCCAGCGACACCGCGAGGACCGGCGCGCCGCAACCGTCGACCCCCACCGCCGCCGCCTGCTCGCCGGTGAACTCCTCGATGGCGGCCCGCAACCGCTGCTGAAGTGGGTGCTCCGGCCGCCAGTAGCCCTCCCGCGACCATCCGGCGGCCTCGCAGGTCAACAGCATCCCGCTGTGCTTGCCGGAGCAGTTCATCTGCACCCGGGTCGGGCCGCCACCGGCCCGGAGCACCGCCTCCCGGGCGGCGGCCCCCACCGGCAGGTCGGGCGGGCAGTGAAGCGCCGACGCGTCCAGCCCGGCGCGCTCCAGCAGCGCACCGACCCGGGCCAGGTGGAACTCCTCGCCGGCGTGGCTCGCCGAGACCAGCGCCACGTCGGCCGGGTCGGTCAGGGCCAGGCCGGCCCGGAGCATCCCGATCGTCTGCATCGGCTTGCTGGCCGAGCGGGGAAAGATCGGCGAGGTCACGTCCCCGGCGGACGCCACCGCGACACCGGCAGCGTCCAGCACCACCACCGAGCCGCGGTGCGCACCCTCCACGAACCCGGACCGGACCACCTCGGCGAGCGGCGCGCCACCCTCGTACGTCTTCGTCACGCGCTGGACGGTACCGACGGTCCGGGGGTGCCCGGCGGCGGGGTGACCAGGAGGTCCACCGCCCGGGTGACAGGGGCGCTGGACAGACCCGGCCTTACAGCCCGAGCAGTTCGCGAGCCTCGGTGGTGGTCAGTGGCGGGCGCTGGGCGAGCTGGGCGAAACCCACCGCGCGGGCCACCAGTTGCATGTTCGACTCCACCGGACGGCCCTTGGCGTACGTCACGGTGTCCTCCATGCCGACCCGCAGGTGCCCGCCGGTCGACAGAGCGGCCAGCATCACCGGGATGGTGCTGCGGCCGACGCCGGTGGCCGAGAAGGTGGTGCCCTCGGGCAGGTCCCGCAGCATCCGGTGGGCCGCGACGAGGGTCTCGGTGGTGCCCGGCATCCCGCCCGGCACGCCCATCACGAAGTCGACGTGCACGTGCCCGCCGGCCGGCAGCCCGTACTTGCCGAGCAACCGCTGCAACGCGGACAGGTGGCCGAGGTCGAAGATCTCGTACTCCGGCACGATCCCGCGTTCCTGCATCCGGGTGTGCAGGTCGACGATGAACTCCCAGCGGTTGAGGAAGACGTCGTCGCCGAAGTTGACAGTGCCCATGGTGCAGGAGGCCATGTCCGGACGGGCGTCGAGCACGGCGAGCCGGGCGGCCTCCGGGTCAGTCACCGCGCCACCGGAGGAGAGCTGCACGATCAGGTCGGTGCTCTCCCGCAGCGCCGCCACGGTGTCGGCCAGCCGCACCGGGTCGAGCGTCGGTCGGGCCTCGTCGTCGCGGATGTGGACGTGGATCACGGCGGCACCGAGCGCCTCGCACTCCTTGGCGGTGAGCAGCAACTCGTCGAGGGTCACCGGCAGCGCCGGCACCTCCGCCTTGGCCGACTCAGCGCCGGTCGGGGCCACCGTGATCAACGTCCCTGTCGTCATGCCGGCGATCCTAGACGGCCCGCTCAGGAGGGGTCGATCGCCGCCGCGGTCTCGCCGATCAGCAACGCGGCGTCGTCCGGGACGTTCCGCTTCACCACCGCGAGCGCGACCTGGCCCAGCTCGTGGTGCAGCACGGCGGTGCCGACGAAGCCGACCGCCCGGCCATCGAGCGTCACCGGCGTACCGGCCACCGGCGGCTGATCGGTGGTCACCCCGTCCAGATGCAGCAGTACGAGGCGACGCGGCGGCCGGCCCATGTTGTGCACCCGAGCCACCGTCTCCTGCCCCCGGTAGCAACCCTTGTCCAGATGCACCGCCGGGGCGATCAGGTCGACCTCGGCCGGGATGGTCCGGTGGTCGGTGTCCACCCCGACCCGGGGCTGCCGGGCGGCCACCCGGATCGCCTCGTACGCCCACAGCCCCGCGAGCGGCACGCCGGCGCCGCGCAACTCCGCCACCACCTGGTCCATCGCCGACCGGGGCACCAGCAGGTCCACCCCGAGCGGACCACGTCGGGCCCAGCCGCCGATCGGCAGCGGTCGTACGTCGTACCGGGCGCTCGCCCGTGGTGGCACGGCACCGTGCGGGAACTTCGGACCCGGCACCGCGACCACGTCCGGTGCGGCGAGCCCGGTCACGCCGAGCGTGCCGAGCGCCTCCATGGCCGCCGGCCCCACCAGCGACAACAGCGCGCGCTCGGCCGTCGCGTCGCGTGGCTCGACCTTGCTGAAGAACCGCATCTTCTCCAGGTAGCTCAGCAGGCCCTCGGTCGCACCGGGCTCGGTGTCGAGCCAGGCGGTCTCGCCGTCCTCGGCGACCATGGCGTGCTGCTCGACGTGGCCGTGCGGGGACAGCACCAGCAACTCGGTGCCCTCGCCCGCGGAGAGCGCGGTCAGGTGCTGCGAGGTGACCGTGTGCAGCCAACTGGCCCGTTCTTCGCCGGGCACCGCGATGACCCCCCGGTGCGACCTGTCGACCAGACCGACAGCGGTGTCGAGGGTGCGCTGCTCGCGCAGCGGGTCGCCGTAGTGCGCGGCCACCCCCCGCACCCCGGCCGCGACGTGCGCCGGATCCGGCTGGTCACGGCTGGCCTCGTCGATGCTCTCGACGGCCACCGCGCCCGCGATGTCGATCATTTCTCGTCCCCGTTCTCGCAGCGTGCGCAGACGCCGAAGAGTGACACGTGCCCGATGTCCACCCGGAACCCGCGCTGCGCGGCCAACTGGTCGGCGAGCGGGCGGAGCAGCTCCGGATCGATCTCGTCGATCGCGCCACACTCCCGGCAGACCAGGTGGACGTGTTGGTGCTCACCGGCGGCGTGATAGGTCGGTGAGCCGTGCGACAGGTGCGTGTGGGTGACCAGACCGAGCCGTTCCAGCAGCTCGAGCGTGCGGTAGATGGTGGTGATGTTGACGCCGGCGGCCACCTCCCGGACTGCGGTGTGCACCTGCTCCGGGGTGGCGTGGCCCAGATCGAGCACCGCCTGGAGAACGAGCTGCCGCTGGGCCGTCAGCCGCAGCCCACGGGCCCGCAGCATTTCCGCGAGGGAGGATTCGGACACGCTCCGATCATAGTTCGGCCAGCAGGCTGTTCCCCGCACCGCGATCGATCACCGCTACGCTCGCGGTCATGGTGACGTCGTCCGTCGGCAATGTCCCGGCTGCTCCGAGCCTGCGGATCGCCGTGCTCGGGCGGGGCCTCATCGCGACGGACGAGCCCGTGCTCCGCGGCGACGACCTGGGCGTTCTGCGCGGCGACGGGCTCTTCGAGTCCATGCACCTGCGCCAGGGTCGGCCATGGTTGCGCGACGAGCACCTGGCCCGGATGACCACGGCCGCGGCGGCTGTCGACCTGGATCTGCCTCCCGCCGACGCGCTCATCGACCTCCTCGACACGGTGCGTGCGGGCTGGCCCGTACCCGTGGAGGGCGCGCTACGGCTGGTCTGCACCCGGGGCTCCGAGGCCGGCGGCCCGCCGACCGTCTACGCCACGCTGACCGAGGTGCCGGCGTCGTCGCGGGCGGCCCGGCGGAACGGGATCACAGTGGCCACCCTGCCGTTGGGGGTGCCCGCCGACGCGCGTACCGGGCTCGACTGGTTGCCGGCCGGGATCAAATCCACGTCGTACGCGGTCAACAGCGCCGCCCGTCGCTGGGCACAGCGGGCCGGCGTGGACGACGTGCTCTGGGTCTCCTCCGACGGGTACGCCCTGGAGGGGCCGATCGCGAACGTGGTGTGGCTCACCGCGGGCACGCTCTGCACCGTGCCGGCCGCGACCACCGGCATCCTGCCCGGCACGACCGCGGCCTGGCTGCTCGCCCACGCTCACGAGCTGGGCCTGGACGCCGCCGAACGGATGGTCACGCCAGCCGAGCTGCACGCCGCCGACGGGGTCTGGTTCAGCTCGTCCGTGCGCGGGCTCGCCGAAATCCGAACGCTGGACGGGGTGCGCCGGGACCCTTGCCCGCGCACCCCCGCCCTGCACTCACTGCTGGGCTTCCCCGTCGGGTAGCGGTCAGCCGCCGACCCGGACGAGTCGGGCGGAGAGGTGCGGACTGAGCCCGTGCCCCATGGCGGCCATCTCCTGGGCGTAGAGCAGCGCACCCTCGACGATGCCGAAGAGCCGGTGCCCGCCGGTGACCTCCTTGGCGGTCGGAGTCCGGACCACCGCGTCGGTGGCGAATTCGATCTGCGTGCCGGTGCGCTTGCCCAGGTGCAGCTCCATGATCCCGGTCGGGGTGGTGATCAGCGCCTCCAGCTCATCGGTCGCCCGACCGTCCACCAGCACGGGTCGCCACCAGCCAACCTCACGCCCGGCCGGCCGGACCGGCTTGCTCTGCTCGTCGAGGATCCACGCACGCGACTCGTAGTGCAGGAACGGTCGGCCGTCGTGGCTGATCCGGATCTCCTGCGCGTAGTCGAAGTCCTCGATGGTGGGGAAGCCGCCCTTGCCCCGGCCCCGCCACAGACCGATGTACGGCAGCAGGGCGTCCAGCGCGGGGTGCAGCTTCGGCCCGACCCGCAGGTCGTGGCTCTCCTCGAACGGGTACTCCTCGACCGGCGGCGCGTTCAGCCACGGCGGCTGCAGCGGGTTCTCGCTCATCAGCGTCACCAGCGTCCTCTCGAAATGCGTACGGCAAGGTAGACCAGGCCACCGGCGAGCCCGCCCAGGCCAGCGACCAGCAGGCTGACAAACCCGATCTCGGTAACCATCCCGGCCATCCTATGCTGGGCCACATGGCCCGCAATCTCGTCGTAAAGGCCACCGCCGGGGCGGACGCCCCGGAGCGGTGCGCGCAGGCATTCACCGTCGCCGCGACGGCGGTAGCGGCCGGGGTGGACGTCTCGCTCTGGCTGACCGGTGAGTCCACCTGGTTCGCGCTGCCCGGTCGCGCCCAGCAGTTCGACCTGCCGCACTCCGCGCCCCTGGCCGAGTTGTTGCACGTCATCCTGACCAGCGGCCGGGTGACCGCCTGCACGCAGTGCGCGGCCCGTCGGGAGATCGGCCCGGACGACGTACTCCCCGGCGTCCGGATCGCCGGTGCGGCGGTCTTCGTCGAGGAGGCGTTGGCCGAGGGCGCGCAGGCGCTCGTCTACTGACCGCACGGCGGCGGCCTGTCGATCCGAGCGGAGTGTCGATACCGACCCGACATCTCGGACGGCTGCCTACGATTCGGATGTGACCGAGGCGGCGGAGAGGTTCTTCGAGACACTGCCGTCGCGCGCAGCCGAGGTTCTGGGCGGCCTGGCCGACGGCACCCTCCAGATCGACCTCGGCGACGACCACCGCACCGAACACTGGCTGGTCCGGATGCGGCCCGGGTCGGTGCAGGTCACCCGGGAGCGTGGGCCGGCCGACGCGATCTGGTACAGCAGCGCCGCCCTCTTCGACCGGCTGATCAGGGGCGAGGCCCAGGGGGTCGCGGCGGTGCTGCGCAACGAGAGCACGTTCAGCGGGAACGTGGTGCTCTTCCTCGCCTTCCGCCGGTTCTTTCCGAACCCGCCCGGCACCCGCGACCCCCGCGAAACGGCCCGCCGAGCAGCCGGGCGACTTCGGTGAAGGACCTCGTCAGCATCCTGGACGGCAACACCTTCCTGGTCAGCGACCGGCGTGGCGACATCGAACCGTCCTACGACTTCCCCACCGGGCTGTTCTCCTTCGACACCCGCTTCCTGTCCACGTGGGTGCTCACCCTGGACGGCGAACGGCTGCACGCCCTCTCCGTCGACGATGCCGAGTCGTACCGCACCCGGTTCTTCCTCGCCCCCGGCGAACCCACGCACTATCTGGACGCCAAGGCGTCGGTGATCCGCAGCCGGGCGATCGTGGGCAGCTTCGAGGAGGAGCTGACCGTGCTGAACCACCTCGGCGCGGAGGTCGAGTGCACCCTCCGGATCGAGATCGGGGCCGATTTCGCCGACCTTTTCGAGATCAAGAACTCTCGGCAGAAGCGGGGACGGACCACGATCACGGTCGCCGAGAACGAATTGCGGCTGTCCTACCGGCGAGAGGCGTTCCACCGGGAGATGGTGGTCAGCACCAGCGCGCCGGCGCAGGTCGACGACACCGGAATGACCTTCCGGATCCGGATAGCCCGCAACGACAGATGGACCACCAGACTGCACGTGTCCAGCGTCGTCTTCGGTGCCCGGGGCGAGGACATCCGGGCCACCCTCCCGTACGGCGGCAGCCGCAGCGCGGACGCGATCCGGGCCGAACAGCAGGAGCTCATCGACCGGGCACCGAAGCTCGGCTGCGACTGCGAGCCGCTGGCCGGGGCGTACCGGCGCAGCCTCAACGACCTGGCCGCGCTGCGCTACGAGTCGATCGCCCTGGGCGTACGGCTGATCGCCGCGGGACTCCCCTGGTTCATGACCCTGTTCGGCCGGGACAGCATCATCACCTCGTTGCAGGTGCTGCCGTTCCTGCCGGAACTGGTTCCGCCGACCATCCTGATGCTGGCCGGACTACAGGGGCAGCGGGTGGACGACTTCCGGGACGAGGAACCCGGCAAGATCCTGCACGAGCTGCGGTACGGGGAGACCGCCGGCTTCGAGGAGCAGCCACACTCGCCGTACTACGGGTCGGCCGACTCGACGCCCCTGTTCATCATCCTGGTCGACGAGTACGAGCGGTGGACCGGTGATACGGCACTCGTCCGCAAGCTGGAACCGCAGATCCGCGCGGCGCTGGAGTGGATCGACACCTACGGTGACCTGCTCGGCACCGGTTACCTCTGGTACCAGACCCGCAACCCGGAAACCGGCCTGCAGAACCAGTGCTGGAAGGACTCCTGGGACGCCATCTCGTACGCCGACGGTCAACTGCCCGGCTTCCCCCGGGCCACCTGCGAGTTGCAGGGCTACGCCTACGACGCGAAGGTCCGGGCCGCCCGGCTGGCTCGGGACTTCTGGAACGACCCGGAGTTCGCCGACGAGTTGGAGCGGCAGGCCGCCGACCTGAAACGGCGGTTCGACCGCGACTTCTGGATCGCCGACCGCGAGCACTACGCGCTCGCGCTGGACGCCGACGGCCGGCAGGTGGACGCGCTGACCTCGAACATCGGGCACCTGCTGTGGAGCGGCATCGTGGACGAGTCCCGCGCCCGCAAGGTGGTCGAGCACCTGCTCGGGCCACGGCTGTTCTCCGGCTGGGGGGTGCGGACGCTCGCCTCGGACGAGGGGCGGTACAACCCGATCGGCTACCACGTGGGCACCGTCTGGCCGTTCGACAACTCGATCATCGCCTGGGGGTTGTGGCGGTACGGCTTCCGGGAGGAGGCCGGGTTGCTCTGCGACACGATGCTGGCCGCGTCCCGGTACTTCGAAGGTCGGCTGCCGGAGGCGTTCGCCGGCTACGCCCGCGACCTCACCGACTATCCGGTGGAGTACCCGACCGCATGCAGCCCGCAGGCCTGGTCGACGGGCACCCCGCTACTGCTGCTGCGGGTGATGCTGGGGTTGGAGCCGCAGGGCGAGCACCTGATCATCGACCCGGCCGTGCCACCGGGCATGGGCCGGGTGGAGCTGCTGGACATCCCCGGCCGGTGGGGCACGGTCGACGCGTTGGGCCGCAGCCGTGGCCCCGAGGACCAGCCGGACGGCCGCTGACCCGCCCGGCTCAGCTCGGGCAGCCGACGGTGGCGGCGAGTCGGGTGGCGTCCGGGCTGATCTCGGCCAGCACCGTGACGGCACCGCTGCGGTACGCGTACACCGGGGGTTGGTCCAGCAGTGGGGCGTTGCCGGCCAGCGGGGCGAGGGCGACCGTCGAGGCCGCCGGGCCGGGGCCGTTGACGAACCAGGCGGTACGGGCGAGCCCGCCGCCCGGGCAGGGCGCGGTGGCCAGCTCCGGCGCGGCGTCGCCCGGCCGGTCGAGGGCCTTCAGCGCGGCGGTCAGCGCGGCGGCCTCCGGGCCGGCAGCGGTGGCCGGAGCCGGCGTGTAGCCGGCGCCGACGGGCCGGCAACCGGTGTCGACGACCAGTCGCACCCGGCCGTCGACCGTCGGGCGGCCCTCGACGGCCACGAATTCTCCTGCGTCGGCGCGCAGCTCGGGGCCGTCCACCCCGGGCCCGACCCCCGCCCGCCAGCTCGCCGGCAGCCGCTCGGCGATGCCGGCCAGCACGGCCCGCTCGTCACCGGTGGCAGCGAGGACCCCGACCTCGCGCCGCAACCTCGCCCCGTCGGCGAACGGGGTGACCCGGCAGCCGGACGCGACCCGCGCCGGGCTCAGTTCCAGCAGTCCGGCCGCACCGGCCGCGCGAGCCAACTCGCCGACCGCCCGGTCGACCACCGGGCCAGCCTGATCGAGGGAACGCTGCTCGCGGACGGTCGGCGGGTCGTTCCGCACCGATATCCAGGTGAGCCCGGCCAGAAGGACTGCCCAGGTCACTGTCACGGCCAGCAGCCAACGCCGCCGCGACCGGGCCGGTGTCGGCGCGGCGGGGCCGGCCGAAGAGGCCCAACCCGTCTGGACAGCACCGCTCACCCGGCCATGGTGTCACGCGCCCGCTGCCGGGCCGGCAGCGGAGGCGGTCGGCCCGACGGAGCGACAGCGGGTCAGTGGTCGTTCAGCCGGGGCGGCGGGTCGAGCCGGTAGCCGACGCCCCGCACGGTGTGCACCTGCGGGCCGCCCGGTAGGCCCCGCAGCCTGCGGCGAAGCCGCCTGACGGCGGATTGCAACGCTGCGGTGTCAGCGCCACCCAGCGCGGAGACGCAGAGCCGTTCGTAGCTCCACACCGCCAGCGGTGGGCCGATGAGCAGGGTGAGCAACTCCCGTTCGGTGGGGGTCAGCGGGAGCACCTCGCCGCGCCAGGTGACCTGATGTCCGGCCCGGTCGACGACCAGCTCACCCCACTTCACCAGGCCCCGAGCCTCGTTGAGTGGCAGGACCGTGGGACTGACCGGCGCCGGACCCGCCGGCGACGACAACAGCTCGCGTAGCTCGGTCAGATCGGAACAGCTGAGCACCGGGGCACGCCCGTCGAGTTGGCTCAGCACCCGCTCCCGCACCGACATGTCCGTGCCCACGCAGAGGACGATGGGGACCGCTTCGTCGGACCCGCCGCTTTCATCCCTGAAATTCACCAGTAGATAGTGACGCATGCCGATGGATTTCGGCACCCGTCCCGGCGTGCCGGCACGCCGGGCACGAACGACCGGGGCCAGCCACCCCCGGGAGGGTGACCGGCCCCGGTCGATCAGAGCAGTGGGTCAGGCGACGGTGACGGCAACCTCGTTGACGCCCCGGCCGGCAGTGACGGCGGTGTCGCCGTTGCCGTGCCGGGACAACGCCCGCAGCGTCCAGGAACCCGGTGCGGCGAAGAACCGGAACTGCCCGGCGGACGAGGTGACCACCTCGGCGGTGAACTCACCGGTCGAATCGAGCAGCCGGACGTACGCGCCGGGCACCGGCTCGGCCTCGGCGGAACGGACGATGCCGGTGATCACGGTTTCCTTCTCCAGGTCCAGGCTGGCCGGCAGCGGCGCGGCCTGGTCAGGCGCGGCGCAACCCGCGGCGGTGGGAAGAGTCATGATCATGCCTCCCCGGGTTCGTCGCCGAGCGCGACCGGCACACCGACCAGCGAGCCGTACTCGGTCCAGGAGCCGTCGTAGTTCTTGACGTTGCGGTGACCCAGCAGCTCCTGGAGCACGAACCAGGTGTGCGACGAGCGCTCACCGATCCGGCAGTAGGCGATGGTCTCCCTGCCGTCGTCGAGCCCCGCGTCGCCGTAGATCCTGCGCAGCTCGTCGTCGGACCGGAAGGTGCCGTCCTCGTTCGCCGCCTTGGACCACGGCACGCTGATCGCGGTGGGGATGTGGCCGGCCCGCTGCGCCTGCTCCTGCGGCAGGTGGGCGGGGGCGAGCAGGCGACCGGCGAACTCGTCGGGGCTGCGCACGTCGACCAGGTTCTTGGTGCCGATCGCCGCGACGACCTCGTCGCGGAACGCCCGGATGGACGTGTCCGGCTCCTGCGCGACGTACTGCGTCGCCGGGCGGGACACCGCGTCGGTGACGAGCGGACGGGCGTCCAGCTCCCACTTCTTACGGCCGCCGTCGAGCAGCTTCACGTCCCGGTGGCCGTAGAGCTTGAAGTACCAGTAGGCGTACGCGGCGAACCAGTTGTTGTTGCCGCCGTACAGGACGACGACGTCGTCGTTGCTGATGCCCCGCTCGGAGAGCAGCGCCTCGAACTGCGACTTGTTGACGAAGTCCCGGCGGACCTGGTCCTGGAGGTCCGTCTTCCAGTCAATCTTGATGGCGCCGGCGATGTGGCCGGTCTCGTAGGCCGAGGTGTCCTCGTCGACCTCGACGAAGACGACGCCCGGGGCGTCGAGGTTCTTCTCGGCCCACTCGGCCGAAACGAGTGCGGTGTCGCGACTCATCGATTCACTCCCTGGTGAGGATGGATGGTGAGCCAACGCGCGGAGATCGATGGATGCAACTGTCGCACCACGCGCGGGACCCAGCGGAAGGACGGGATCACGGGTTCGTGCGACGGCGCCGCTGCCGGGCGTTCGGTGGGATGACCGGAGGGTATGAGAACCCTGTGCCGGTGGCCGCCGTCAGGCGGCCGGAGACAGCCCCGCCGTCAGATGACGGGGCGACACAGGCAGGTGGCCACGCGGCACAGGTCGACCGCGCGCCGTTTGGTGAGGTGGGTCCCCATGGGCAGGGAGCTTACCAGCCAGTGACCGTGCTGCCACTGGGCCGACCACCATCCGGGAATCGCCGGGATCGCCGGGGATTCCGGCGTCCCACCGCGCCTCCGGTGTCAGCCAGCGGAGTTGATCGGGACGTTCTTCGCGTCGACGGTGACCGCCAGCCCGTCCGGCAGCGGACGGACCTCCCGGACCGCGAGCTGGAACGGCAGCTCCGGCAGGGGCACGTCGATGGAGATGCTCTTGGCGTAGTTGTTCAGGAAGGCCCGGGCCAGCGGCAGGTTCGGCAGACCTGCGGCGTCCAGGTCGTTGAACCGCAGGGCGACAGCGCCGTTGTCGGCGACCGTGACGTCGGCGGTGCCGCTGATGGTGAGCTTCTGACCGAGGATGTCGGCCGGGGCCGTGACGGTGAGCTTGCCGTTCTGCTCGCCGAGCGTGAGACCCGGGCGCTTCAGCAGCGCGGCCAGACTCTCGTAGCTGATCGTGCCGGCGCCGTTGACGGTGTCCGCCACGATGTCACCCTGGCCGGTGCGCAGGGTGTCCAGCGAGGCCCGCACGTTGCGGGCGGTCACGTCGAGCGCCGGGAGCCGAACGGCTTCGCCCTCGACCGGGGCCTGCACGTCCCGCAGGTTGATGGTGATCCGCTGGTAACTGCCATCCAGCACCTGGGTGAGGAACGGGGTCCCGCCCACCTCCACCTCAGGGGCGGCGGACTGCGCGCCCTGCTTGGTGATCTCCTGACGGACACGGTCGGCGATCATCCGCTCGGCGACCCCGACCGCGACCCGGTCGGCGACCACCAGCACCCCCGCCAGCAGCAGGAGGAGCACGAACAGCCCGATGAGCAGCTTGCGGCCACGCCGTCGGGGTCGCGCCTGGTCCACCGGATAGTCCTGCGCCACGCCGCCTCCTGTCTCCGCCCGTCGCGCCGCGACGGGGTCGTTCATACCGACGCCGCAGGGCGGCGCACCCGTAGGTACCCGACCGGCCCAGCGCTCAACCGCGACTCAGAGGAAGAGCATGCACATGGCGTACGCGGCGGGCGCCGCCAGGGCGAAGCCGCCGAGCGGGCCCTGCATGTGCCGGGCCACCCACATGGTTGGCGGTTCACCGGCCATCAACCGGCCCGCCTCCGCGTACCCCACGGCGAGGTCGGAGAGGACGGCGGTGACCGCCGCGACCAGGCCGATCACGGCGGCCCGGGTCGGCGTGAAGGGAGCCACCAGGTAGCTGCCGAGGAGCGCGCTGGTCAGCGTGCCGACCATCGCGCCGGCCACCACCCCGGCGGCGCCCCGGGGCACCTGCGGTGCGAGCCGGGGCCAGGGCAGGACGGCGTCGGTGAGCCGGGCGACGGTGAGCGCGACACCGCTCGCGGTCAGGCAGACGGTGATCGCCTGGGTGCCGGCCGGGATCCGGCTGAGCACGATCAGGGTGCCGAAGGCCACCACCCCGACCACGATGAGCAGTGTGGAACCGAGGGAGTCGGTGACCCGGACCCGGTCGACACGACGAACCAGTTGGCCGAGAACCGCGGCGAGGAACCCACCGGCAGCCAGGTAGCCCAGCGGCGCCAGGCCGGCGACGTCGGTCCGCACCGCCGCGACGTCGACCAGCGCCGCGACAACGGCGCTGATCCCGGCGACCACCAACAGTGCGGGTGGACGCATCGCCATCGTCCAGGCGAGCACGAAGAGAAGTTGGACGCCGAAGATGATGAAGGCGAACGGCAGCCGGTGACCGGGACCCGACGTCTGCGCGCCGAGCACCAGGCCGACACCGAGCAGGGCGGCGAAGCCGGCGATGGTCAGCGCCAGTTGACGGTGCACCGCGACCGGGGGGATGACCTCCTCTTCCGGCTCGTCGATCTCGTCTTCGGATCGGCGGGCCGGCTCGCCGGAGCGGCGGGCACGGCGCGGCCCACCCCGTTCGCGGCGGTCGCCATCGGTGGCGGCCGGACCGGTACGCGGCGCGGGCGGTTGGCCGCGCGTCGCTGCGGCGGCCGGACCCGATTGGGGCCCGGCGGGCCACGATTCGCGGCCGGCCTCGGGCGAGGTGGAGGGAAACACGACCCGATCGTGCCAGACCGACGGCCCGACGCGGTGGTCAAGGGTTTCGGCGACGTTAAAAACCGGGCCACGATCAGGGGCAAGCTAGACAAACGGGAAATGGCCTGACGGCACAGCCGAGGCGATCGGTTAGGCTCAACGCGTTACCCGCCCGTCAGCGACGCCGGGACCACGCAATTTCTCAGCGCACTCCGTGATGAGTGCGACTGGTCGCGTGCGGCCTCGCGCCGCCGGGACGGAGGTGATCGTGGAGATCCTGCTGCTGGTGACCGCGCGCGCAGGAGAACCGTCGGCTGTGCTGCCGGCGCTGGACCTGCTGCCGCACTCGGTCCGCACCGCGCCGCGTGACGTTCGCACCCTGGTCGCGGGCCCCAGCCCCGACGCGGTGATGGTGGATGCCCGATCGGAGTTGAGCGAGGCCCGGGCGACCTGCCGGATGTTGCACGCCACCGGGCTCGGCGTGCCGTTGGTCGCGGTGGTGACCGAGGCCGGCCTGATCGCACTCAACGCCGACTGGGGCGTCGACGACGTCATCCTCGCCTCGGCCGGCCCCGCCGAGGTCGAGGCACGGCTGCGGCTGGCGGTGGGCCGGCTCAGCAACGCGACCGCTGGCGCGGGTGGCTCGATCCGGGCCGGCGAGTTGACCATCGACCCGGACACCTACGCGGCCAAGCTCAAGGGCCGTCCGCTCGACCTCACCTACAAGGAGTTCGAGCTGCTCAAGTTCCTGGCCCAGCACCCGGGCCGGGTGTTCACCCGGGACCAGCTCCTGCGTGAGGTCTGGGGCTACGACTACTTCGGCGGCACCCGCACGGTGGACGTGCACGTCCGGCGACTGCGCGCCAAGCTCGGCTCGGAGTACGAGTCGATGATCGGCACCGTTCGCCAGGTCGGCTACAAGTTCGTCGTGCCTCCGTCGCGGTCGCTTGCCGAGGCGGAGCACGCGCCCCTGCCGGTCTGATCCGGAGGCGACTCCGGGCGATTTCCCATATGCCCTTTTTGTGCAGCTTGGCAGTTCTATTCTGACTGCCGGGTTTGTCGGAGAAAGGGGCGACGGTGCGCGCACTGACCACGGGGGCGACGGGCCGGCGTGACCGGCAAGCCAGGCGGAAGCCGTGACGCGGGGCAGCGCCACCGCCCGGGCCGCGGGGATCGTGACACTGGTGGTGGCGGGGCTGCTCGGCTCGGCGTACATGCTGGGCCGCAGCCTCGTTCCCGACCAGACGCCTCGGCAGTCCACCGGTGTCACCACGAGCGCCGACGGACCGCACTACGCCGACCAACCCAGCGTCGGCGAGCCGAGCAGAGCTCCGAGCGCCAGCGCGAGCGCGGCCGAGACCGGCCCGGCCGAGACCGGCCAGGACGGGTCCGGACGGGTGGCCGGAGGCGACAACCTGTTCGGCGCGCACGCCACCACCGGCACCCCGCGGCTCGCGCTGACCTTCGACGACGGGCCGGACCCGCGCTACACGCCGCAGGTCCTCGCCCTCCTGCGCGAATACGACGTGCGCGCCACGTTCTGCGTCGTCGGAGAGAACGCGCAGAACCACCCCGACCTGATCCAGTCGATCGTGGACGACGGGCACACCCTGTGCAACCACTCCTGGCACCACGACGTCGGCCTCGGCACCCGGTCGGCCGACGCGATCCGCTCCGACCTTCTACGCACCAACGCGGCGATCCGGGCGGCGGTGCCGAACGCGCCGATCGTCTGGTACCGCCAGCCGGGCGGAGCCTGGACGTACCCGGTGGTGTCGGTGGCGCGGCAGCTCGGCATGACCCCGCTGCACTGGTCGGTGGATCCGTCGGACTGGGAGCTGCCCGGCGCCACCAAGATCACCGCGACGGTGCTGAGCCAGGCCGCGCCGGGCTCGGTGGTGCTGCTGCACGACGCCGGTGGGGACCGGCAGGGCACGATGGACGCGCTGCGCCGGATCCTGCCCGACCTGACCGCCCGGTTCGAGCTGGAGGCACTCCCCACCGACCCGACGTGAGCCGGGGCTTTAGGGCGACGCCCCGGGCGTCACGACACGCAACGGATACGGTGGCGGGATGAGCAGCGCGGAGCCGACCAGCGACCAGGTGACCCGGAGCGACCAACTGGCGCCGGCGGAGATCGCCGACGTGCTCGCCCTCGCCGACGCCGCAGGTGACACGGACGGAGCCGACCCGCTCGACGAACACGTCCTGCTCCGGCTGCGCGACCCCGACGCCCCCGCCGTGCACCTGATCGCCCGCGCCGACGACGGCACCCTCACCGGGTACGCGCACCTGGACACCACCGACCAGGTCGGCGGAATCGGGGTGGAGCTGGTCGTGCACCCCGCGTACCGGCGGCGGGGCACCGGGCGGGCGCTCGCCCGGGGCGTACTCGCCTCGGCCACCGGGCCGCTGCGGGCGTGGGCGCACGGCGACCACCCCTCGGCCGCCGCGCTCGCCGTCGACCTCGGCTTCGCCCGCGCCCGGGTGCTCTGGCAGCTGCGCCGGCCGTTGGCGGCCCCGCTGGGTGAGCCGCGCCTGCCCGACGGGGTGGCGCTGCGCGCGTTCCGGCCCGGGGCGGACGACGCGGCCTGGCTGGCCCTCAACGCACGGGCCTTCGCCGAGCACCCCGAACAGGGCCGGTGGACGTCGGACGACCTGCGGGTCCGCCTCGCCGAGCCGTGGTTCGATCCGGCAGGCTTCCTGCTCGCCGAAGAGACCGCGACCGGCCGACTGCTCGGTTTCCACTGGACCAAGGTGCACGAGCGGCCGGGGTCGGCCCGGATCGGCGAGGTGTACGTCCTGGGGGTGGAGCCGACCGCGCACGGTGGCGGGCTGGGCCGGGCCCTGACCACCGCCGGGTTGGCACACCTTCGGGACAAGCGCGGCCTCGACCGGGTGATGCTCTTCGTGGACGACTCGAACACCGGGGCCGTCGCGCTCTACGAGCGGCTGGGCTTCGCCCGCTGGTCCGCGCACATCAACTACCACCTGGGCTGACCGTCGGCCGCATCACCGAGGGGTAACGGGCGAGCGTCGGCGGGATAACGCCGAACCGGAAATATGCCCATACTTCCGACAGGGGTATCCGGGTTCACTTAACGGACAACTCACCCTCAGCAAGCGGTCACCTCAGGGGCCGTACGTGTTCACCTTGCGTTCACTTGCGACCGGCGAACCGGCTACCTGGCACTTCTAACTTTCGTGTCAGCCGGTCAGTGCCGGTCCTCGGGCCCCGGGATCGGGGCGCCAAGTCAGACGCGAAGGGAAACCCCTCAGGTGAAGCTCCAGCGGTACGGCACTATTGCCTGCCTCGCTCTTGCCGCGACGCTCGGCCTCAGTGCATGCGGCTCGGACAACAACGAGCCCGCCTCCGGCGCGAGCGCCTCGGGCTCGGCCGCCGCGGTCGACTGCGCTACCGGAACGCTGAACGCCCAGGGCTCGTCGGCGCAGAAGAACGCCATGGCCGAGTGGATCAAGGCGTACCAGCAGAAGTGCCAGGGCACCACGATCAACTACGAGGCTTCCGGCTCGGGCGCCGGCATCCAGGCGTTCATCGCCGGGACCGCCGACTTCGCCGGCTCCGACTCCGCGCTCAAGCCGGAGGAGCAGCCGCAGGCGGACGCCAAGTGCGTCGGTGGCAAGGCCATCCACCTGCCGATGGTGATCGGCCCGGTGGCCGTCGCCTACAACGTCAGCGGCGTGGACAACCTCCAGCTCAAGCCGGCCACCCTGGCGAAGATCTTCGCTGGCAAGGTCACCAAGTGGGACGACGCCACGATCAAGGCCGACAACCCGGAAGCCAAGCTCCCGGCGACCACGATCCAGACCGTCCACCGTTCGGACGAGTCGGGCACCACCGACAACTTCACCAAGTACCTCTCGAAGACCGCTGAGAGCGACTGGACCCTGGGCAACGCCAAGGCGTGGAAGGCCCCGGGCGGCACCGGCGCCAAGGGCTCGGACGGCGTGGCCAGCCGGGTCAAGGGCGCCGACGGCTCCATCGGCTACATGGAGTGGTCGTTCGCCGAGAACGCCGGTCTGAAGATGTCGAAGATCGGCAACGGCAACGGCGAGTTCGCCGCGCTGACCGCCGAGGCGGCCGGCAAGACCATCGCGGGTGCTGCCGTCGAGGGTCAGGGCGACGACCTCAAGCTGAAGATCGACTACAACACCAAGGAGGCCGGGGCGTACCCGATCGTCCTGGCCACGTACGAGATCGTCTGCAGCAAGGGCCTCGCGGCCGACAAGCTGAAGCTGGTCAAGGGCCTGCTGGGCCACGCTGCCAGCGCCGAGGGCCAGGCCTCTCTCACCGAGCTGGGCTACGCCCCGCTGCCGGAGACGGTCCGCACCAAGGTCGAGACCGCGGTCAAGAACCTCTCCTGACCCGATTCCACACCTCCGCAACCGAATCGAGCGAGCAGATGGGTGAAACCCCTCACCGCTCGGCCGACGCCGGCACCGGCGGGACGCGCGTGACCCAGAGTCACGAGTGGCCCGCCGGTGCCTCGGCGCGTGTGGCCGAGGCACCAGTCAGCACCCGTTCCCCGGGCGGCACCGGGCTGGGCGGCGGCGGCGCGCTGCCGCGCAGCCGTAAGTTCGGCGCCGAGCGGGCCTTCCGCGGCCTCACCCTGGCCGCCGGCACCGCCGTTCTGGTCATCATCGCCGCCATCGCGATCTTCCTGGTCGCCAAGGCGGTGCCGGCCCTACGCGCCAACACCGAGAACTTCTGGTCCTACGAGGGCTGGTCCCCCAACGACACCGAGCCGAAGTTCGGCATCGGTGCACTGGCCTTCGGCACCGTGCTCAGCTCGGCGCTCGCCCTGCTCATCGCGGTGCCGGTGGCGCTCGGCATCGCGCTCTACCTCTCGCACTACGCGCCACGCCGGTTGGGCACCGCGCTCGGCTTCCTGGTCGACCTGCTGGCCGCCGTACCGAGCGTGGTCTTCGGCCTCTGGGGGCGGGACGTCTTCAGCAGCCCCGTGCGGGACTTCTCGGTCTGGCTGAACCAGCACTTCGGCTGGATCCCGCTCTTCGGTGGCGACGGCCCCTTCGGGGCGTCCGTCATGCTCGGTGCCCTGGTGCTCGCGATCATGGTGCTGCCGATCATCACCTCGCTCTCCCGCGAGGTGTTCCTCCAGACGCCGACGGCGAACGAGGAGGCCGCCCTCGCCCTGGGCGCCACCCGCTGGGAGATGCTCCGCACCGCGGTGCTCCCCTACGGCCGTCCCGGCATCATCGCCGCGATGATGCTCGGCCTCGGTCGTGCGCTCGGCGAGACCATCGCCCTGGCGCTGACCCTCGGCATCACCTTCGGCATCTCGTTCAACCTCATCCAGAACGGCGGCAACACCATCGCCGCCAACATCGCCAACGCGTTCGGCGAGGCGAACGAGACCGGACGGGGTGCGCTCATCGCCTCCGGTCTGGTGCTGTTCACCATCACGCTGATCGTCAACATCACGGCGCGGGCGATCATCTACCGCCGCCGGGAGTTCACGGAGTCGGCCGCATGACCACAACCGCCACCTCCCACCGCACCCGGCCGCCGGCCCAGCCCGACTCGCTGCGGGCAAAGCGACTGCCCTGGTACGCCGCCCCGGCCATCGCCGTGGCGGCCCTGGCGCTCTCCGCCGTGGTCGTCTACGGCACCGGCATCGGCGGCCCGGTCCTCGTGGTCGTCCTCGGCGCGATCCTCTACCTGGTCGGGCTCTTCGCCGCCGCCAACGCGGTCGAAGGACGCCGATCGGCCCGCAACCGCACCTGGAGCGCACTGATCCACTCCGCCTTCGTGCTGGCGGTGCTGCCGCTCGTGTCGGTGGTCTGGACGCTGGTCAGCAAGGGTGCCGACCGACTGGACGTCAACTTCTTCCAGACCTCGATGAACAACATCGGGGCCCGGGACGCCAACGGCGGCGCGTACCACGCGATCGTCGGCACGCTGGAGCAGGTCGGTATCGCCACCCTGATCACCGTCCCGCTCGGCGTTCTCTGCGCGATCTACATCGTCGAGTACGGGCGGGGCAAGTTCGCCTTCGCGATCCGGTTCTTCGTGGACGTGATGACCGGCATCCCGTCGATCGTCTCCGGCCTCTTCGTGCTGGCGTTCTGGGTGCTGATCGTGTCGCCGTGGTTCAACGACGGTCGGCCCAGCTTCTCCGGCTTCGCCGCCGCGCTCGCGCTGAGCGTGCTCATGCTGCCCACCATCGTCCGGTCCACCGAGGAGATGCTCCGCCTCGTACCGGCGCCACTGCGCGAGGGCGCGTACGCGCTCGGCGTACCCAAGTGGAAGACCATCCTGCGGGTGGTCCTGCCGACGGCGCTGCCCGGCATCGTCACCGGCGTCATGCTCGCCATCGCCCGCGCGGCCGGCGAGACCGCTCCGGTGCTGCTGGTCGCCGGCGGTGGCGCCGCGATCAACACCAACCCCTTCGAGAACAACCAGTCGTCGCTGTCCCTCTTCGTCTACCAGCAGGCCGGCGACGCGTCGAAGTACGCCCCGGCACGGGCGTGGACCGCGGCACTCACCCTGGTCGCCCTCGTGCTCATCCTGACGATCGCGGCGAAGCTGCTGGCCCGTCGCAACAGGCTCAGCCGATGAACCCCGGAGGTACCACCATGGCCAAGCGCGTCTCCGCCTCGAACGTCACCGCGTACTACGGCGGCTTCAAGGCGATCGAGAACATCAACCTGACGGTCGAGCCGAAGACGGTCACCGCTCTCATCGGGCCGTCCGGTTGCGGCAAGTCGACGTTCCTGCGGTCGATCAACCGGATGCACGAGGTGCTGCCGGGGGCCCGGGTCGAGGGCAGCCTGACCATCGACGACCAGGACATCTACGACCGGGACGTGGATGTCACGGCGGTCCGGCGCACCATCGGCATGGTCTTCCAGCGGCCGAACCCGTTCCCCACCATGAGTATCTTCGAGAACGTGGTGGCCGGGCTGAAGCTCAACGGGGTCCGCAAGAAGTCGATCCTGGAGGACGCGGCCGAGAAGGCCCTGCGCGCCGCGAACCTGTGGGGCGAGGTCAAGGACCGGCTGGGCAAGCCCGGCGCGGGCCTCTCCGGCGGTCAGCAGCAGCGGCTCTGCATCGCCCGGACCATCGCGGTCGAGCCGCAGGTCGTCCTGATGGACGAGCCGTGCTCCGCCCTGGACCCGATCTCCACGCTGGCGATCGAGGACCTGATGTTCCAGCTCAAGGACAAGTTCACGATCATCATCGTGACGCACAACATGCAGCAGGCAGCGCGCGTCTCGGACCGGACCGCCTTCTTCTCGATCGAGAAGACCGGCGACCCGGGCCGGCTGATCGAGTACGACAACACCCAGAAGATCTTCAGCAACCCGAGCGTGAAGAAGACCGAGGACTACATCACCGGCCGCTTCGGCTGAGCCGACCTCGCCCGGTCACCGGCGCCCCGCCTCCCCGGCGTGGGCGCCGGTGCCATGTCCGCCGCCGACAACGAACGTGGGCGGGCCGGGACTGCGCCACAGTGTGAGCGCTCAGCCCAGGACGAAGCGGGGTTCACCGTCCGGAGGCAGGTCCAGGCGCGGGATGACCGCAGTGACGGCGTCCCGATCGGCCGCCGCCCGCGCCACCCCGGCCAGGTCACCGGCAGCCGCGACCTGGGCCAGCGTGACCAGGGTCGGTGGCAGCATGGTCAGCTCGCCGGCCTGCGCGCGGGCCAGCGCGTCCGCCGGGCGGATCCACAGGGTGTGGTCGGCCTCGCCGGAGACGTCGCGGGTCCGCTGGCCCGCCGGCAACAGGGCGACGAAGAAGTACGTGTCGAAGCGGCGCGGCTCGAACTCGGGAGTGATCCACCGACTCCAGGGCAGCAGCAGGTCCGACCGGAGCGTGAGCTGACGGTCGGCGAGCAGCGCCGCGAAGCCCAGCCGGCGTCCCTCCAGGTCCTGTCGGGCCGCCTCCCAGTCGTCGCCGCTGACGTCGCCCACCACGGTCTCCCGGTCCGGGCCCGCGAGCAGCACACCGGCCTCCTCGAAGACCTCCCGCGCTGCCGCGCAGACCACCGCCTGCGCGGCCTGCGGGGCCACTCCGAGACGGTCCGCCCACTCGCCCGGCGTCGGGCCGGCCCAGTTCAGGTGCGTCTCCGAGTCGGAGCGGTCCACCCCGCCTCCGGGGAAGGCGTACATCCCGCCGAAGGTCATCGCGGCGACCCGGCGGATGACGTACACCTCGAAGTCGGTGTCGGTCGGACGCAGCAGCAATACGGTGGCCGCGACCCGCGGCGTCGCCGGGGTGCCGCCCTCGGCCTGGAACCGGCGGGCGTGCTCGACCAGGGCGGCCGGGGCGGGGAAGCCGTCACTGTCGATCGTCATGCCCGCGAGCCTAGTTCCCGCCTGGGGGAACGCCGGCCGCGCGCTGGGCCATGGAGCGGGCGGCGCGGTCGTTGCTTCGAGCGTGATGACTGTGAGACATCAATATGTCTCACAGTCATCACGCTCGTCAGGGGCGTCAGGCCCGAAGCGTCGGGCCGGAATGTGGTTGCGTCGCAGGCCGGGCAGCGGGCGGTTGACCTGGCTGGGCTAGCGTTCCGGCATGACTCGTTGGGGCATCCTGGCCACCGGCCACATCGCCAGCCGTTTCGCCGAAGACCTCCGGCTGGTGCCGGACGCCGAGTTGGTCGCGGTCGGTTCCCGCGCCGCGGAGAGCGCACAGCGCTTCGCCGACACGTACGGCGCGAAGCGTGCCTACGGCTCCTGGGTGGAACTGGCCGCCGACCCGGAGGTGGACGCGATCTACGTGGCGACCCCGCACTCCGCGCACTACGAGGCGGCGATGACCTGCCTCACCGCCGGTCGGGCAGTGCTGTTGGAGAAGCCGTTCACCCTCGACCTGGCCACCAGCACCGAGTTGGTGGAGACCGCCCGCGCCGCCGGGGTCTTCCTGATGGAGGCCATGTGGATGCGGCTGAATCCGATGATCCTGCGGGTCGTCGAGCTGATCGCGGACGGGGCGATCGGCACGGTGACCGGCGTCCGGGCCGACTTCGGGGTGGCCGGGCCGTTCCCGCCGGAGCATCGGATGCGCAACGCGGCGCTGGGCGGGGGCGCCCTGCTCGACCTGGGGATCTACCCGATCAGCCTGGCCCACCTGCTGCTCGGGGTGCCGCAGCACATCAGGTCCTGGGCGCAGCTCGGCCCGGAGGGGACGGACGAGAACACCGGCATGCTGTTCGGCTACGACACCGGAGCCCTGGCGACCCTGAGCTGCGGCATGGTCGGGTTGAGCGGACAGACCGCCTCGATCACCGGCACCACGGGGCGGATCGACCTGCCGGAGCCGTTCTTCCGGCCGGGTTCGGTGACAGTGCACCGGGCCGGCGCGGAACCGGAGACTTTCGTCGCCGACGGGGCCGGCAACGGCTACCAGTACGAGGCGATCGAGGTGCAGCGCTGCCTGGCTGCCGGACTGACCGAGAGCCCGGCGGTGCCGCACGCCACGACCCTCGAGGTGATGACCCTGCTGGACACGGTCCGCGAGCAGATCGGCGTGCGCTACGTCTGAACAGCGGAAGGGCCCCCGGCCACGGCTGAACCGTGACCGGGGGCCCTTCCGGAGACTCAGCCGAAGAGCGGCCGGACCAGCAGGTACGTGACGCACGCGATCAGCGCGGCGGCCGGGAACGTGATGATCCAGGCGAGCACGATGTTGCCGGCCACGTTCCAGCGAACCGCGGAGAGTCGCTTGGTCGCGCCCACACCCATGATCGCCGAGGTGATGGTGTGGGTGGTGGAGATCGGGGCCTTCAGGACCAGGGCGTTGAAGTAGAGCACCGCGCTGGCGACGGTCTCGGCGGCGAAGCCCTCCGGCGGACCCAGGTCGATGATCTTTCGACCGAGGGTACGGATGATCCGCCAGCCGCCCGCGTAGGTGCCGAGGGCGAGCATCGTCGCCGAGGTCCAGAACACCCAGCCCGGGATGTGCGTCTTGCTCTCCTGGAAACCGCCGGTGTAGAGCGCAAGCACCACGATGCCCATGGTCTTGGCTGCGTCCTGCATGCCGTGGCCGACCGACATGGCAGCCGCCGAGGCGGTCTGCGCCCAACGGAAGCCCCGGTTGAGCTTGCCCGGCTGCCCCTTCCGGAACAGCCACAGGATGGCCAGCATCAGCAGGTAACCGAGGGTGAGGCCGACGATCGGCGACAGCACCATCGGCAGCAGCACCTTCACGCCGATGTTGCCCCACTGCACGATGCCGCCGGTGGAGAGCAGGGTCGCGCCGACCAGGCCGCCGAAGAGCGCGTGCGAGGACGACGAGGGCAGACCGAAGTACCAGGTGATCAGGTTCCAGGCGATCGCTCCGAGCACCCCGGCGAAGACCACGCCGAGGCTGCTCACCCCGGTGGGGAGGGTGACCAGACCGTCGCCGACGGTCTTGGCGACGCCGGCGCCGAAGTGGGCGCCGATGAAGTTGCCGACCGCGGCGAGCGCCAGGGCGATCCGGGGTGTCAGCGCCCGGGTGGAGACGCTTGTGGCGATCGCGTTGGCGGCGTCGTGGAAGCCGTTGGTGTAGTCGAACGCCAGGGCCACCGCGATCACCGCCAGCACGGCGATGAGTTCAGGGGACACCGGCTCAGGACTCCTTGACGGCGATGGTCTCGACGGTGTTGGCCACGTGCTCGAAGGCGTCGCAGGCAGCCTCCAGCTCGTCGGCGACCTCCTTCATCTTCAGCACCGTCAACGCGTCGTACTCACCTGAGAAGAGACGGACGAGCAGCTGCCGGTTGATCCGGTCGCCCTCGTTCTCCAGCCGGTTGCACTCGATCCAGTAGTCCTCGAGGTCCTTCATCGACTTCAGCCGGGGCATCGCGTCGGCGGTCAGCTTGGCCTGCTGGTCGAGCACGTTGACCATCTCGTGCAGCTCGCGGGGCAGCGCCGGAAGCTCGGTCAACCCGTACAGGTAGAGCAGGTCGCCCACCGCCTCGAGGTGGTCCATCACGTCGTCCAGCAACGAGCCGAGCCGGTAGATGTCCTCCCGGTCGAACGGGGTGATGAAGGTCGAGTTGATCTTCTTGTAGAGGTCGTGGGTGATCTGGTCGCTGTCGTGCTCGACCTCGGTCAGCCGCTCGCTGACGGACTGCACGTCCACGCCGGGCAGGGCCAGTTCGTTGAGCAGCGCGGTGCCCCGGACCAGGTTCTGCGCGGCCCTGGTGAAGAGCTCGTAGAAGGCGCCCTCGGTGGGGCGGAAGGAAAACTTCACAGCACAGACCTCGTCGCGTCGGTGGAAGGGTGGCGGTGCCCGAGAGCGCCCGCTCGGTGAATGCTAGGAAACGGCGGAACCGGGAATTCGCCGGCCCACCCCTGGCCAGGCGTCATTCACCGCTCGTTCACCTGCCGTTCATCTCGGCCGCCCCACCAGCACCCGCTCCCCCAGCCAGCAGGCGCTTCCGCTCCCGCGCCACGTCGAAATCGGCAGCCGGATACCCCAGTTCGAGCGTGTCGAACGTCTCACGTAGCAGGTGGGCCACCGCCCAGTCCCGGTACCACTTGCGGTCCGCCGGCACCACGAACCAGGGTGCGGCGTCCGTGTCGCACCGGCTCAGGGCCTCGGCGTACGCAGCCTGGTAGTCGTCCCAGTGCCCTCGCGAGTCGATGTCGGAGGGGTTGTACTTCCAGTGCTTACGCGGGTCGGTGAGCCGATCCATCAGGCGCTTGCCCTGCTCGGCGTACGAGATGTGCAGCATCACCTTGATCAGGGTGACGCCGCCCTCGGTCAGCTCCTGCTCGAACGAGTTGATCTCGTCATAGCGGGCTCGCCAGGTCGTCTCCGGCACCAGCGAGCCGACCCGGGCGATCAACACGTCCTCGTAGTGCGAACGGTTGAACATCCCCACGTAGCCGTGCGGTGGCAGCTCCCGACGGATCCGCCACAGGAAGTCGCGCCGCAGCTCCTGGCGGGTCGGCGGCCCGAACGAGCGGATGTGCAGGCCCAGCGGGTTCATCGCGCCGGCCACCCGCTTGATCGTGCCGTCCTTGCCGCCGCAGTCCATGGCCTGGAGCACCAGCAGCACCCGCCGCGCCGGCCGCTCCGACCCGGTCTTGGCCATCGCGAAGAGCATCTCCTGCTGCCGGCCCAGCTCCTCGCCGACCAGTTCCACCTGCTCCCGCGCCCAGGTCTTACGGTGCTCGCCGCGGCCCGCGGGCCCCGGTAGGCCGGGCATGGACCGCGGGTCGATCGCGCCGAGATCCACCGGCGCGGTGACCCGCAGCAGGTCCCGCACGGAACCGCCCTCGGGTGCCACGACCTGCCCTTGCTGGGGTGCGCTCATGCACGGATCATCGCCCACCCACCGCCGATCCGCCCGCCGAGGCCCACCTCCGAACGTCGCCCGCCGATCGGCACCGACCGACCTGCGCCCACGGCGAGCACCGGTTCGCCGGGCCGTCTCGGGACAGCCGGCGGGCCCACTCGGCGGGAGGATGTAGTCCGGGACGCCGACCGGAAGGGGTGGTGGGTCGTGCGGGAGCTGGCGACGGAGTTCGAGGCCGAGCGGGGCCGGTTGCTCGCGGTGGCCCACCGGATGCTGGGCAGCCGCAGCGAGGCGGAGGACGCCGTACAGGAGACCTGGCTGCGCTACGCCGGGGCGCTGGCCGACCCGGCGGCCCGCGCCGAGATCAG
Source organism: Micromonospora sp. NPDC050795 (assembly GCF_044456785.1). Lineage (NCBI taxonomy): Bacteria > Bacillati > Actinomycetota > Actinomycetes > Micromonosporales > Micromonosporaceae > Micromonospora > Micromonospora sp. NPDC050795. The sequence continues at coordinate 117,205 of NZ_JBITGE010000022.1, forward strand.
GGACCTGTCCGCGTGGCTGACCACCACCTGCGCTCGGATCTGCCTGGACGTGCTCCGCTCGGCCCGGGTCCGCCGGGAGGCGTACCCGGGGCAGTGGCTGCCGGAGCCGGTGGTGAGCCCGTTGGGCGGCCGACCGACGGCCGACGGCTACGCGCCCGACCCGGCGGAGCGGGCGGTACGGACCGACGAGGTCGGCACGGCGCTGCTGGTGGTGCTGGAGCGGCTCGCGCCGGAGCAACGGGTCGCCCTCGTCCTGCACGACGTGTTCGCGCTGCCGTTCGCCCGGGTCGCGGGGGTGCTCGGCACCACCGAGGTGGCGGCCCGGCAGCTCGCCTCCCGGGCCCGGCGGGCGGTCACCTCGCCGGACGTACCCCGGCACACCGCCGACCCGGCCGAGCAGCGTCGAGTGCTCAAGGCGTTCGTCGCCGCCACCGAGTCCGGCGAGTTAGATCAGCTACTTCAGGTGCTCGCGCCGGACGTGGTCTTCGTCGGCGACTCCGGCGGGCACTTCCCGGCCGCCCGCTTGCCGGTGCTCGGCGCGGACTCCGTGGCTCGCCTCACGCTCGGCCTGTTCGGCCGGACCGGCCGGTACACCGACCGCGTGCTGGCTCGGCCCGTGCTCGTCGACGGCATCCTCGGCCTCCAACTGGAGACCACGCACAGCGACGGGCGACCGATCCGCCTGGTCACCGCGTTCGCTGTCGACCAGGGCCGGATCACCGCCATCTACAACCAGCTCAACCCGGAGAAACTGACCGACCTGCCGCCCCTGGGCGCCGACGACGGCTGGCCGCCACGCTGGTGAGCCGGTCAGACCGGCCGTGCGGCCTCAGACCACCAGGGCCAACCACTTGCGGTACGCGGTGGCGAACGGCTCGGTGCCGTCGCCGAGCGCCCTCAGCAGCCGCTGTGCCGCGGCCTCGGCCTCGGCCACCACGTCGTCCGGGTAGCCGAACCAGGCCCGGTGCTCGGCGAACTCGTCCTCGTCGAGCAGCTCCACCAGGCCGGTGGCCCGACGCCTGACGACGTCCAGGTCCAGGTCGATCAGGTGGACCGTGTCGTCGGACTCCCAGCGGGCCGGGGTGGCGATGTCGCAGTAGACCTCGCTGGTGCGGGGCGGGGGGTTGAACATGGCCGTCCACCAGGCGCGGTGTGGCACCAACAGCACGAAGGGGATCTTCTCCACCGACGGCCGGCCGTGGTAGACCGACTCGGTGCCCTCGGGCACGCCGAGCCAGACGCCGAGATCGTCCTCGGTGAGCCGACGGGCCGGGTAGTCGCGGTGGGCGCTGCCGTCGTACTTGCGGTAGATCACTCGGACCATGTCGCTCGGCATGATTCGCACCCTAACCGATACAGCCCAACGCGTCGTAGCGCGGCCGTAACCGGACGGGGTCGACCGCGACACTCCGCCCCCGGTCGGCATCGCGCCACGCGGCGGATGGGCGCGGTCGGTGTCGGCGGCGCCGGGTACCGTCGCACGGTGACTCCGCCCCGCACCGCCACCGGTTCCGCCACCCCGTCGGCTCGTGCCAAGGGCCGGCGGCGGGGTGCCCGACCCAGTGGCACCGAACTGCTGGCGGCGGCGGTCGGCGCGGTGCCCGGCGGCGCGGAGCGCCCTGGCCAACTGCAGATGACCACTGCGATCGAGGAGTGCGTGGCTGGCGGCGAGCATCTGCTCGTGCAGGCGGGCACCGGCACCGGCAAGTCGCTGGCGTACCTCGCGCCGGCGCTCACTGTGGACGGTCCGGTGGTGGTCTCCACGGCCACCCTGGCGCTGCAGTCCCAGCTGGTCGACCACGACCTGCCCCGGCTCGCCGACGCGGTCGAGCCGGTGCTCGGCCGTCGGCCCACCTTCGCCGTGCTCAAGGGCCGCCATCACTACCTCTGCCTCGCACGACTGGACAACTCCACCGAGGAGGAGCCGGAGGACACCCTCTTCGACGCCCCCGCGGCGCGCCCCGGCGGCGCGACGAAGTGGCTCGGTGAGGCGGGCCGGCTGGGCAAGCAGATCGAGCGGCTGCGCGACTGGGCCGAGAAGACCGCCACCGGCGACCGGGACGAGCTGGACCCGGGCGTCGAAGACCAGGCCTGGCGGCTGGTGTCGATGCCGGCCCGCGAGTGCGTCGGCGCGGCCCGTTGCCCGTTCGGGCAGGAGTGCTTCGCCGAGGCGTCACGGGCCCGCGCCCGGGAGGCCGACATCGTGGTGACCAACCACAGCCTGCTCGCTGTCGACATGCTCGCCGACCGGCACATCGTGCCGCCGCACAAGCTGCTCATCGTCGACGAGGCGCACGAGCTGGCCGACCGGGTCTCCTCCGCCGCCCAGGCGGAGCTGGTGCCCGAGCTGATCGACCGGACCACCCGGCGGGCCCGTACGCTGCTGCGCCCGGAGACCGCCGAGGCGCTCACCGCCGCCGGCGACGCCCTGGCGGTCGGGCTGGCCGAGGCACCGGCCGGGCGCATCACCGCGGGGCTGCCGACGCCACTGCGGGAGGCGTGCACGCTGCTCGACGCGGCGACCCGCTCCGCCCTGGACGCGATCGGCGACATCAAGGCCGACGACCCCGACCCGGTCCGTAAGCAGCAGGCCAAGGCCGCCCTGGACGAGCTCTCCACCACCGCGCAGCGGCTACTGGAGGAGGGCGACCACGACGTGGCCTGGGTGGAGAAGAACGACAGCGGCAACCGCCGGGCGCTGGTGGTCGCGCCGCTGTCGGTGGCCGGCACCCTCGCCACCCACCTGTACGACGAACGCACCGTCGTGGCCACCTCGGCGACCCTGGCGCTGGGCGGCCGGTTCGACACGGTCGCCCGAGCCCTCGGGCTGGACGCGCCACCGCCCGCCCCGCCGACCCCCGCCGCGGCCGCACAGGCCGCCCGCACCGGCCCCGGCCGACCGGCTGCCGAAGCGCCCGGCCGTCGCCTCGCCGGCGACGTCACCCCGAACGCCGTCGTGCCGGCCACCGAGGGCCCCGGGTGGCGGTCACTCGACGTCGGTTCGCCGTTCGACTACGCCCGGCAGGGCATCCTGTACGTCGCCGCGCACCTCCCCCGCCCCAGCGTCTCCGGGCTGCCCGAGGCAGCCGGGGAGGAACTGCTCGGGCTGGTCGAGGCGCTCGGTGGTCGTACTCTCGGGCTCTTCTCCTCCCGGCGGGCCGCGCAGCAGGCGGCGGAGCTGTTGCGCGCGCGGACCGACCTGCCGGTCCTGCTCCAGGGCGAGGAGGCGCTGCCGCTGCTGGTGCGTCGCTTCCGCGAGGAGCGCGCCAGCTGCCTGTTCGGGGTGATGTCGCTCTGGCAGGGGGTGGACGTGCCGGGCGACGCCTGTCAGCTCGTCGTCATCGACCGGCTGCCCTTCCCCCGCCCGGACGAACCGCTGGCGGCGGCCCGCGCGGCGGCGGTGGACGCGGGCGGCGGCTCCGGCTTCGCGGCGGTCAGCGTGCCGATCGCGGCGGTGCGGCTGGCGCAGGGCGTCGGCCGGCTGATCCGGGCGACCGGCGACAAGGGCGTGGTCGCGGTGCTCGACTCCCGGCTGGAGACGGCGCGGGGCTACGGGCCGTTCCTGCGCCGCTCGCTGCCCCCGTTCTGGTACACGACGCGCCCCGAGGTGGCCCGAGGCGCCCTGGAACGCCTCGCCAAGTCCTGACCCTCGCCGCGCCGCACCTGAGCCGCTCTGGCCGGCCCACGATCGCGCTACGACAAGGAAAGAGTGGTCTCCCGCTGACGGGAGACCACTCTTTCCGTGATCCTGCGTGATCGCGGCCCTAGGTTCTGTCTCGTAGATCTTGGTGGTCGGGGACGGCGCGTAGCCAGTCAAGGGTTTCGACCAGGTCGAGGGTGGCCTGGAAATGGGTG
>NZ_JBITGE010000023.1:0-114846 GCF_044456785.1 Micromonospora sp. NPDC050795
TCGCTAACCCACTTACCGGAGACCTCTTCAGTTATCGATCACCGCCACGCCGTGACCTCACCCGGCCCACGCCCACTTACGAAACACGGCCTAGTACTCCTACGTCACTTGATCTGCCGGCTGGCTTACTCGGCTAGCTCATGAAGAAGATCATGGCCGCGAGGCTTGCCCCCATGGCCAGGTGCTCCCAACGGAGCAGGTCCGTGATCGGTCGATCGCGCAGCCGGACGAGTGCGGTCGCCATCCAGCAGAGGTAAGCCGCCGTGGCGGCGCGTAGCAACACGAGCGCCGCGTCATGGCCGGTGACGGTGCCGTGGTCCGTCCGGGGCCCGGCGGTCATGTGGTGGGCAGCCATCGACTCGCCATGTTGATGCACCAGCACGGAGAGCGCCATGAGCACGGCCCCGGCCATACGGTGCCACTCCACCTCCGGGCCGCGCTCGGTCGGACCGCCGACGACGATTGCCACCGCCAAGACCAGGAGCAGCAGCGTGCCCGCGTACTGCACAACCGATGCGGCGTCCAGGGCCACCGCGACCATGACAGCCACCATCGCACCCGCAAGCATTCGGGCTCTGCGGGAAGCGCCCGCCCGCGGCACGACGCAGCAGCAGGCTGACACCGCGGCCGACCCGAGCATGATCACCTCGATCATCAGGACGTCATCGTGGTGCGACGCCCGGGCGTGACCATTGCGCGGTGGGGCGGCCGTTGAGACGCCACGGGTGCCCGGTCACCCGCGGCCAGCCTTCAGGCGAGTTCTCCCAGTTCTCCTGCCGGCCGTACACCGTGAGGTCCAGGGCGTGGTAGGTGGTCATCAAGGCCTCCACGCCCCGCCCGGTGGTCCAGTAGGTTTCGTAGACCTGGTCGCCGTCGCGCCGGTAGCAGGCGATGAACCCGAAGTCACGACCGTCGGCCAGCGCCGGGTCGGAGTCTTTCGCCGAATACCAGGGGAACGGGTAGCCCATGAACTCCGCGAACGGGGCACTTTCGTCGTAGGGGCCCTGGCAGAACACGGCGTAGGTGACGTCCCGAGCGTGCAAGTAGTCCAGTATCTGCATGTGACAGGTCGAGAAGGTGCACCCCTCACACTGATGCTCGTACGGTTTGCCGTCGTGCCACATGTGAAAGTAGGCGATGAGCATCCGGCGGCCCTCGAAAACCTCCACCAGCGGGGTGTCCCCGCCGGGGCCCTGGACCGTCACCGTCGGCATCAAGGTCATCGGCAGCTGACGACGAGCGGCTGCGATCGCGTCTCCTTCGCGGGTATGGGCCTTCTCCCGGACCAGCAGTTCGTTGCGCTCGCGCAGCCAGGTCTCCCGGTCGACGACCGGGGGCGCGGCGGCGCTGGACGTGGGGGTTGCCGTCATGGCTATCTCCTTCGTGGAGTGGGGATCGGTCACAGGTACAGACGACCGAGTCGGCGATCGTCATCGGTGACCGATGACGGATGGGTCCGCGGTCGTCAGTACGGTTGTGAGGACCATTCAGCCCCGGGGAAACCACATGTCCGACTCGTCTGATGAACAGGCGGTCTGGCTGCAGCGCGCCTTCGACGAGCACCGGCGTGAGCTACACATCCACTGCTACCGCCTCGCAGGGAACGTCACCGACGCGGATGACCTGGTGCAGGAGGCCTTCCTGCGTGCCTGGCGGGCTCGCGACCGCTTCGAGGGTCGGGCGTCGGCGCGCACCTGGTTCTACCGGATCGCCACGAACGTCTTCCTCGACAGCCGCAAGGCGGCCGGTCACCGGACGGTTCCGTATGGTGACCCGCTGGAGTGGTCCACCGAGCTCGGTCCTTATCCAGACGCCCTGTTGGCCGACGATCCGCAGACCGGTCTCGCCGCCCGGGAGACCGTCGAGTTGGCCCTGATCGCAGCGCTCATGTACCTGCCGCCGCGGCAGCGGGCGGCCTTCGTGCTGCGCGACGTCTACGGCTGGACGCCGCAGGAGATCGCCGACGCGCTCGACACCGCCGTAGCGGCCGTCAACAGCCTTCTCCAGCGGGCCCGCCACACCCTCCGGCGGCGCGCTCCGTCGGACCCGAAGGACTGGCGCCGCCCGCAGCTCACCAGTGAGGACGAAGAGATCCTGCGCCGCTACGCCAACGCGAAGGACCCGGAGATGATCCGGGCACTGCTCGCCGAGGACGTACGGATCACGATGCCGCCCGAGCCGCCGGTCGTCGGGATCGACGCGGCCGCGGAGTTCCTCGGCCGACCGCTCGACTGGCGTACGTTCCCCACCTCGGCCAACGGGCGCCCGGCACTGATCAACTATCTCCGCCGGCCTGGCAGCTCGCACTACGAGGCGTTGGTCGTCGACGTACTCCGGATCGAAAACGGGAAGATCGTAGAGAGCAACGCCTTCATCGGTGCCCGTCACGTCGCCGCCTTCAGCATGCCCGCCACGCTCGAGCCCTAGACGAGTAAGTCTCAAGCTAAGCGGCCGAGCCTGCGCTGGTAGTGGGATCGCCGGGCTCGGGCTTGGGATGTTCGTCGCCAGGTGGACCAGCGCAGGGTGTGCGCTGGGGGTAGTGGCAGGGCGAGGACGAAGGCGTTGAGGAGTCGGCGGATCTCGGCGACGGTCAACGCGATGATCTCCGGGTCGGGGTCGGGCTGCTGCGCGGTGGCGGCGGCGAGGATGGTCAGGACGGCCAGGGCGAGCATGGCCAGGGTGATGAACCGGTGCCAGGACGTAGGCGATCCCGCGGCGTTCCAGGTCAGCGCGCAGGCCAGGGTCGGCGCCGTAAACCTCGTCGCCAGTCACCCACCCGACCGGGACACCGGCGTCCAGCGCAGCGGCGATCATCTGCCGTGCCAGGGCAGGCTTCGTAGCGAACCCGACGTCGTCCGGGACGCCGGCGGCGGTGAGACGGTCGGGGCGATCGCACCAGGATGCCTCGGGTAGGTAGAGCCGGCGATCGATCATCGCCCGCCCCGCCGGTGACACGTAGGCCAGGAACACCCCGACCTGGCTGTTCTCGACACGCCCGGCGGTGCCCGTTTACTGCCGCTGCACCCCGACCGAGCACACGCCCTTCTTCAGGAAGCCGGTCTCGTCGACGACAAGCACCGCGTCGGGGTGGCCGAGCTGCTCGATCAGCCAATCACGCACGTCATCGCGGACGGCGTCGGCGTCCCACACCGCCGTACGCAGCAGCCGCTGCATCGCCTGCGGATCGTCGTGACCCGCCCGTTCGGCCAACGACCAGCAGGTCTTACGTTCCACGCCCGACAGCAGCCCTTCCACGAACTGCCCGGCGGTCCGACGGGGCTCCGCCCGCACGAACCGGTCCGCGACACGTGTCACCGCCTCGTCCAGGATGACCCGCCACCCGGTCGGGTCTACGCTGTGGTACACGGCCACCGCACGATCTTCGGTTGTCCTCACAAACCATCGATGATCAACGTGGTGGCCGTCCTCATGCCCGCGCCACGCCCAACGCCGAAGCCAAGTGACGTTGGAGTACTAGTTTCCGGCCGGCACCTGGTCCTTGACCTCGTCGTAGCCGACCGGCGTCGGCACCGGGCCCGGCGCGTAGATCACGCGAAGGACACCCGTCGGGAACGCTTCCGTTGCCAGCAGTCGCAGGTGGTACGCGGTGTCACCCTCGTCGAACAGCCTGCGGCCCTTGCGCGCGGCCACCGGATGCACCAGCAGACGCAGCTCGTCGACCAGGCCGGCGGCGAGCAGTTGCTGCACGACGGAGATCGACCCGGGGATGAGAACCCCCCGCACGCCGACGTCGGCCTTCAGCGCGGTGACGGCATCGAGGAGGTCACCGTCGATCAGCTCGGAGTTGCGCCAGGAGAACTCCGGCGACTGACGCGAGGCGACGACCTTGCGCATGTCGCCGAGCTGCTTGGCGAACGGTGCGTCCTCGCCACCGGCGGCCTCGCGGTCCGGCCAGGCCCCGGCGAAGCTGTCGTACGTCTCGCGGCCGATGAGCAGCACGTTGGCGGCGTCGTAGTCCTCGGTGACGGCGCGGCCCATGTTCTCGTCGAAGTACGGGAAGTGCCAGTCAGGGTCGATCTCGGCCACACCGTCGGCCGAGATGAACAGCGTGGAGATGACCTTTGCCATCGCGGAGGTCCCTTCGAGTCGGGTGATGTCGGTAGGTCGACCGGCGCATCGTCCCAAACTCGTCAGCCGCAGCCCGCCCCGCTGGCGCGTGTCGTGCCCCGTCTTTGTCAGCCGGGGTACCGCGACTTCCGTGAACTCGAGTGGATCAAGCGCCGGACCGGGCCGGGCAGGCCCAACCGGAGACCGGGGCGCCAGAGGATCGATCGCGCCCGGCGTGGTGCGGGGCGGGCTCGGCGTGACGCCGAGCCCGCCCGTTCCGGGGCGGTCGAGCTTGATCAGACTGGTCAGCGCTGCAGGGTCAGCAGCCCCGGCCGGTACGGCAGCAGGCCGTAGTCGCCGCCGGAGCTGGGAGAACGACCCTGGTAGAGCAGTTGCAGGTTGCAGGCGTTGACGGTCATCGTCTGGTCGGCGTTGGTGCGCAGCAGCTCACCGTGGCTGATGTCGTTTGTCCAGGTGGCACCGCTGTTGACCTTGCCCGCGAACGGGTTGCTCTCGCTGGTGGCTTGCGGCGTCCACGAACCGCCCAGACTGGTGGCCGTGAATGAGCGGAAGTAGCGACCCTGCGAACCGATCGCCTCGACGATCATGAGGTACTTGTTCAGACCCTGGAGCTTGTAGACCTGCACCGCCTCGAACAGGTTGTTCGTGGTGTCACTCATGATGGTCGTGTAGTTCGAGCCGAAGCTGCCCGGGAAGTTGCCGATCGGCATGCTGGCCCGGTAGATCTTGCCGTTGTCACCGGCGAAGAACAGGTACATGTTCGTGCCGTCACCGATGACCGCCTGGTCGATCGGGCCGGTGCCGGAGCCGGTGATGCTGCCGCTGAACAGCGTCTGCGCCGCCGACCACCCGTTCGGGTTGGTCGGGTCGGACGAGGTCCGGTACGAGAACGCTGGCCCACCCCACTGGTAGGCCAACACCCAGATGTTGCGCGGCGCGAAGTAGAACAACGACGGCGCGACAGTCGCGTTGTTCATCGCGTTCTGGCTCGCCGATCCCATCTGCGAGTAATTCGAGAACAGACCGAAGTTCATCGAACCCCACCTGGTCCCGGTGTCGTGGGTGGTGGCATAGACGAGCTGCTGGCCGTTGTACGGCGCGACGGTGAAGTCCTTCAGCGACACCCAACCCGACCTCGGCTGCGCCAGCGCACCGGTCGACGACCACCGGTACGTCGAGGGAAGGTCACAGGTCTGGGTGGGCGGCGGCGTGGTCGGCGGCGGATCGGTCGGCGGCGGAGTCGTCGGGGGTGGAGTCGTCGGCGTCGTGCCACCGGTGCAGGTGACACCGTTCAGGGCGAAGCTCGTCGGTGCCGGATTGCTGCCCGTCCAGGACCCGTTGAACCCGAACGACACAGTGCCGTTGGCCGGGATAGCACCGTTGTAACTCACGTTCTTCGCGGTCACCGCCGACCCGCTCTGCGTCAGCGACGTGTTCCAGGCCTGCGTCACCGTCTGCCCGGCACCGTACGACCAGGTCAGCGTCCAACTGCTCAGCGGGTCACCCAGGTTCGTGATCGCGACGTTGGCGCCGAAGCCGCCCTGCCACTGCGACGACACGGCGTAGTTCACCGAACAACCCTCAGCCGCGGCACCGGCCGGCAGCGCCGCGACAACTGTCGACGACAGCAGTAAGCCGACGCCGGCCGCAACCAGACCGGCATTGGTGGCTCTGGATCTGACCATGTAGCACCCTCCTCGCGGGACGGCGGCCCATGCATTGGTGGTGGTCATTGCGTGGTGACCGGTTGTGAACGTTAACAGGCCGCGTCAGACATGCTACGGGAGCGCTCCCATACCCTCAACAGCATCTATCTCTCGTCCTCGCCGATGTCGAGCTCGCCGATGCCGCCGGCCGAGGCGGTGACCTTCCCTCAGACGACGGTGAGGGTCACGACACCGAACTGGTTGCTCCGCTGTACGTAGTGCGGCAGATAGAGCTTCCACGTCACGGTCAGCTCACGCCCGGCCCGCATCGACGCCGGCACCTCGGCGACCATCTCGAACACGGCACTGCCGCCAGCGGGGATCTGCGGCAGGGCGCGGCAGTTCAGCCGGTACAGCTGGGCCGAGTTCACCGCGTCGTTCGTCGCGTCGCCGAGAGAGAACCGTTCCATCAGGTAGGCCGGGCAAGGGTCCAACGCGAGGGTGCCGTCGGTCGGGTTGCCCAGCGTCACCCGGAAGGTGAGCCGCGACCCGGCGACGGCGGTCGTCGGCCCCTGCACGGCGACGGTGAGCTTCTCGAGCGGCGAGGACGGGGGCTTCGACACCGCCACCGGCTCGGTGAATCCGCCCGCGGACAGCGTCCCGCGCGCGCGGGGGTTGACCCCCTCCCCCTGCGGACAGCCCGGACGCTCGTCGGCGGTGACCGGTGCGCGAAGCCTGCCACCGTCGTGCGGCAGTTCGATCGCGAGCTCCAACGACCCCTTCACGGGCTGGCAGAACGGTCCGGACCAGTCCAGACGCAGGCTGGCGTTGCCGCCGGCCGGCACGACGACCACCCGGGTACGGCCCTCCTCGTCGATGCCGTGGGTGTAGAGCATCGGGATCTCGCGACCGCCGGCGCGCATGGTCGTGGGCACCTCGCCCTGCAGGGTGCACTCGTCCGTCGACGAGTTCCGCACGTCCACTTCGCCGATGAGCTTGCCGATGGCGGCGTCGAAGCCCCGAGGCGTCTCACCGCCGTTGCCGGGCCGCGTCCAGGTGGTGAGCCGACCGGTCAGCTGCTCCGCCCGGCACGGTTCGCTGCCGGTGGCCGGCGTTCTCGGCGCGGGAGGGCGACCGTTGAAGTCCTCGTCGGTGATCTTCAGGTCGGCCCAGGGCACGCTGCCGTCGGCGAGCAACTCGGTGGGCACCGGCAGCGCGACCGTCGGGTCCGAGCGACCCGGCTGGGCGTTCGGATCGGCACACGCCACCACCACGGTGAGGACGATCAGCAGTGGCACCAGTAGTCGACGCATCCCGCCACCCTCACACGAACGAGCCGCCCGGGCCTGAGTAGCAGTGCTCAGCGCCGATCAGTCTCCGATGGCCCCGGGCCCTCGGCGATCGCGACGGGAGTGCCGAGCTCGACGGTACGGGAGACCGTGCACAACCGATCGTGCGACTGCTGCAACGACCGGGGCAGCGCCGCACGGGCCGCGTCGCCCTCCGCGCCCTCCGGGAACGTCACCGTGAACTCGACCCGCAGGTTGCGCATCCGGTTCCCGCCGGCCTCGTCCCGGATCTTGTCACCGGTCACGGCGACGGCGAACCCGGTCGGCTCGGCACGACGACTGGTGATGTGGTCCACGTCCACGGCGGCGCAACCGCCGATGGCGGCCAGCAGCAACTCCACCGGCGTGAAACTGCCGTCCTCACCCGTGCCCAACGACACCGACCCGCCACGGGAGTTCCGCACGACGTAGTTGCCCAGGCTGGTGCGCTCGATCGCCACCGAACGGAAGGTGTCCTCAGTCATGACAGAAAACTACCCGCCTCGACGATCACGAGTACGTGAGATGCAGCGTCATCCCGGCATCGGCGTGCGCCAGGTTGTGGCAGTGGTTGGCCCACATCCCCGGGTTGTCGGCCCGGAACGCCACCTCCCACACCTCGCCCGGACGGACGTCGAACGAGTCCAGCCACAGCGGGCTTCCGGTCGCCGGTTCACCATCGCGGGCCAGCACCAGGACGTGGTGGCCGTGCAGGTGCCACGGGTGCACGGTCTGCGACCGGTTGACGATCGTGAACCGTACGACGTCACCCAGGCGTACGACCTGCGGTGGGATGTCCGGATCGGCCGCGCCGTTGACGGTGTGGGCGTACCGCGGTAGCAGTCTGCGCAGGTCGAGGACGCGGTCGAGGACGAGGGTGAACGTCTTGTCGAACCGGGACCACCGCACCGGGGCAGTCGTGCCGTAGCCGAGCGGATCCAGCACCGGCCAGGCGCCGGTCGCCGTCGACACCGGGCCGGTCGAGTAGACGGTGCGTCCGTCGACGACCAGTGCCACCGGGGTCGCCGACGCGTCGAAGACCAGGTCGTAGCGGCCCCCGGCCGGGATCAGCACGGCGGTGTCCACCAGCGGCGTCGGGCCGCGCAGGTCGACACCGTCGACCGCGGCCACCCGGAACGCGGTCCCGGCCAGGGCGTAGCGGTGCGTGGTGCTGTCGGTGTTGATCAGTCGCATCCGCACCGGCACGCCGGCCTGGACCTTCTCCACTCTCGGCGCGGGCAACGGACGGCCCGCCAGGGTGTGCACCGGCACTGTGACGTCGAGGCCGGTCACCGGGCCCGGTCGCACCACCAGCACGCCGTAGAGACCCATCCGCACGCCGACATCGGAGGCCGAATGCGTGTGGTACCAGTACGTTCCGGCCTGGTCGGCGCGGAGCCGGTAGACGAACTCCTGCCCGGGCCGCACCGCCGCCTGGGTCACACCGGGTACCCCGTCCTGATCGTTGGGCACGTCGTACCCGTGCCAGTGCACTGTGACGCCGCGCTCGATGTTCCGGTTGCGCAGCGTCACCTCCAGGACGTCGCCGACCGTGGCGGTCAACTCCGGTCCGGGGACCTGCCCGTTGAACGCCCACGCCGCTACGTTCCGCCCGGCCGCGTCCACAGTGGCGGCTGCGGCGGTCAGGGTGAACCGCCGGGTGGGTTCGTCGGCGATGCGGGCCGCCGGAGAACCATGCTCATGCGGTACGGCGGGCGCGGCGCCCGGGGTGACGGTCAGCCCGGTTCCGGTCAGCAGGGCCGCGACCGCCACCACGAGGGCCACCCGGGACACCGTCCGGGACGGGCGCGCACCGAGCGCACGCGCCGAGATCACCGTGGCCGCCACGACCCCGGCGACTGCCAGCAGCCCCGCCCCGGCCGACGCCGGATAGCCGTGCAGGACCGTCACGAGCAGGGCGCTGCTCGTGGCGTACCCGGCGAAGAGGAGCGGGACCGCGACGGCCCGGATGTCGCCCCGGGCCCGCAGCAACCGCGGGCCGGCGACGCCCACCGCCGCGAGCGACAGCGGGGCCGCGATGAGGACCTTCTCCGCCGCGAACCACCAGCCGGCCCGGGCGAGGCCGGTGATCGTGAGCGCGCGGGCGAGCGTGGCGAGCAGCGCGACGGCCGCCAGTCCCAGTGCGAGCGGGCGACGACGGGCAGCGGACGCGGCGCCAGCCCCCAGCCAGGCGGCGACCGCGAGGACCGCGATCACGAGGTCGGCCACGAGTAGCGACCCGGTGGTCACGCCGGCTCTCCTTCCCGGGTGACCAGCCGAGCCACGCCGGCGGGAACCGAAACGGCGAGCTGTCGCGCCGCCCGATGGACGCCGACCACGACGTGCACCGCGATGATCCCGTTGAGCGCGTGCAACCCACCGATGGTCAGGCCGAGCGGGGTGCTGACACCCGACGCGTCGGTGGAGGCCTCCGCCAACATGGCGATGAGTGGCTGGAGGGCGACGAGGCCGATCGGGAGGACCGCCAGTCCGATGATCTTTCCGGGTGCCTTCGCCAGCGCGGCGAACAGGGCGGTGAGCAGCGTGAGAAGCGGGATCACCGCCATGCCGTTGACGCTGTGCAGCGCGTACGCGTCGTCGCCGGCGGGTCTGGTGAACCCACCCACGGCGGCGAGGACGAACTGCACGGCGAACGCGACGAGCAGCAGTGCGCTGATGATGACGAGTGCCTTGCGCATGGGTTACCTCCTAGATGTGCGCCGAGGCGAGGGCCTGGGCGACGTGATCGGTGGCCGTGATCGCCCCGTACGCGACCAACCGCACGAGGTCCGCGTCGGCGGGGTGGGAGAGCCGCCAGAGAGCGACGTCACCCGGGCTGATCGCGCCGGGCGCGAACGCCGCCAGCAACGCGATCCGCGTCCCGACGCGGTCCGCGCCCGGCACGTCCCGGACCAGGTCGACGGCCCAGTCCGCGGGCCGCGCCGGGAACTGCCCGTCCTCCCAGCGCACCGTGGCCGTGACGGTCTGGCGCGCCACCGCGCCCAGCAGATCCCCACCCCGGGTGGCGGCGTTCCGCAGCGACGCGTAGGCGACACCCACCGGGCTGTCCCCCGCCCAGGCGGGAGGTGATGCCGTCGGGTCGACGTCGAGCAGCGGAAGGCTTCGGCCGGGCTCCTTCGACTCCCGGGCCGCCCTGGCGTAGAGCCGGCCCCCGACCGAGCGCACCAGCGGGGAACGTTGCAGGCCGCCGGGGAGCAGATCGGGGTCGAGCAACGCGGAGACGACCCGGTTGATGAAGTGGAAGGCGAGCAGGGTGCCGGTGATCTCCGGGCCGTGGGCGCTGGTCCAGTCGGCGGATCTGGGGTTGCGGCTCGCCTGCGCCCAGCCGACGAGCGCGGCGTACCCCGGCTCGGCGGGCGTCTCGCCCCGGGCGACGGTCTCGGCCAGCTTCGGTGCGCCCAGCGCGTGCAGCAGCAGCACGTGGGCGTCGACGCAGAACTGACAGCGGTTGACCCGGGAGACCGACGCCGCGACGAGTTCGCGGTCGACCCGGGGCGCGTCCCCGGCGAGCAGCGCCTCCCGCATCAGCGCCCAGGTCGCGGCCAGCACCTCCGGCACGGCCGAGAGCGCCTGGAAGGCCGGCAACGGCCCGAGAAAGTCGTCGCGCAACTGTTGGTAGACGGCTGCGGTGCGGCCGGTGGCCGCCCTCGTCGGTGTGGGGGCGAAAAAGCGGTATGTCATGGGCTCGATGCTTGTTCCGGCGGGCCGGGAAAACGTCGTGCCGTCGCAGACACTTGCCGCGCCGCTCATACCGCGTCCGTGGTACGCCGCAGCTACCACGCGCGCGGGATGCTCCACCGACGACGGCCGTTCTACAGTGCGACCATGCGCCGCGACCTCCCGTACGCCGTCGGCGGTCTCGCCCTCGGCGTCCTCCTGCTCGGCAACGCCGTGCTCACCCCGGACGCCGCGCCGGTCGAGGTGCTCGACGTCGCCCTGGTCCTCGCCACCGTGGTGGCCCTGGCGGCGTGCCGGCGATACCCGGTGGTGGCGCTGGGCGTGGTCACCGTCGCCATGCTGGCCGTCCACGTCCGGGTGCATCCCGGGGTGTCCGCCGCGTTCCCCGTCCTGTGCGCGGTCTACGTCAGCGCCTGGCAGGGGCACCGGTCGGCCGCCGCCGTGGCCAGCCTCGCCTTCCTCGGTAGCTTCCTGGCCAGCGACATCTCGATGGCGCCGCCCGGCCGAGCGGGCCAACTGGTCGCCGAACGGACGGCCCTGCTGCTCGGCTGGTTCGTGGCGGCCAACGTCGCCGGCCTCGTCGCGCGGCAGCGCCGGGCGTACCTGGAGCAGGTCGAGCAGCGGGCCGTCGAGGCCGAACGCACCCGCGAGGAGATGGCGTTGCGCCGCGCCGGGGAGGAGCGCCTGCGCATCGCCCGCGACCTGCACGACTCCCTGACCCACAGCATCTCCGTGATCAAGGTGCAGGCGGGGATCGCCGTGCACCTGGCCCGCAAACACGGCGAGGAGCCGTCGGCCACGCTGCTGGCGATCCAGGAGGCCAGCGGCGCCGCCATGCGGGAACTCCGCACGACCCTCGACGTCCTACGCGCACCGACCGACGGCGATCGGGTCGGGCTGGCCCGGGTGGACGAGTTGGCCGAGCGGACCCGGGCGGTCGGCGTACCGGTGCAGGTGACCGTCACCGGCCAGCGCGGCGACCTGCCCGACGAGGTCGACCAGGCCGGGTACCGGGTCATCCAGGAGGCGCTCACCAACGTGGCCCGCCACGCCGGGCCCGCGACCGCGCACATCCAGGTGGAGTACGCCCCGGCGGGGCTGACCGTCGCGGTCAGCGACGACGGTCGCGCGTCGCCGGCCGAGCCGCTGACCCCGGGCGTGGGCCTGCGCGGCATGCGGGAGCGGGTCAGCGCCCTGGGCGGCACACTGCGGACCGCCGCGCACGACGACCACGGGTTCACCGTACGGGCCACCTTCCCGCTGGACGGCCCACGATGACCGCCCGCCGCCCGCAGGAGCCGGGATGATCCGGGTCCTGCTCGCCGACGACCAGGCGCTGATGCGGGCCGGCTTCCGGGCACTGCTCGAGGCCGAGGACCACCTGGAGGTCGTCGGCGAGGCGACCGACGGCACCTCGGCCGTCCACCTGTCGCGGAGTCTGCGCCCGGACGTCGTCCTCATGGATGTGCAGATGCCGGGCCTCGACGGCATCGAGGCCACCCGGCGCATCGCCGCCGATCCCGACCTGGCCGCGATCCGCGTTCTCATCCTCACCAACTACGGGCTCGACTCCTACGTGTTCGCCGCGCTCCGCGCGGGCGCCAGCGGCTTCCTCCTCAAGGACGCCGACCCCGCCGACCTGCTGCACGCCGTCACCGTCGTGGCGCGCGGTGACGCGCTGCTCGCGCCGACCGTCACCCGCACACTGATCAGTGAGTTCGTGGCCGGACCACCGCCGGCCGTGCCGACCGCCGGCCGCGACGTGCTGACCGCCCGGGAGCAGGAGATCGTCGAACTGGTCGCCCGTGGGCTGACCAACGACGAGATCGCCGCGCGCATGGTGATCAGTCCGCTGACCGCCAAGACTCACGTCAACCGGGCGATGACGAAGCTGCACTGCCGCGACCGGGCCCAGTTGGTCGTGTGGGCGTACGAGTCGGGGCTGATCACGCCGCGTCGGCGGTGATCGCCGTCTCCGAAAGACGAGTCGATCAACCCCCCTTGGGAACATGAGGGAGGGTCGACGCACTAGCATTGCCGCCGTCCGCGACGGCTCTGCTGAATCGAGGCGACATGCGTTGGCTCCGTCGATTGCTGGGCGGTAGGCGAGTCCAGCTCGACCCGGGACGCCAGCAGGCGCTGCTGCACGACGTCCAGTCCCGGTACGGCCCCCACGCGCGGGTCCGGTTCACCGAGCAGGTCGACGCGCTCGCCGGTTCGCTCGACAGTGACGACGGCCTGGTGGTGGCGACCCGGATCGTGAGTCAGGTCGCCGACGAGGCCCACGTGGACCTTCAGGCCCAGGCGCAGGAGATCCACCGGCGGACGGGCCGGCGGCTGCTGGTGCACCGCCGTAACTACCGGCCGCTGTGGAAGGAGGCGGGCCCGGCCCTGCGCTGGCCGCTGTTCGCGTTGCCGTGTGGCTTCCACCCGTACGCGCAGGTGGCCGCCGCCGTCACCGTGGTCGGCAAGCGGGCGCCCCGGCTCGACCGGGTGACCGACCCGAACCCGGTGGTGACCCGCGTGTTCGAGGTGCTCGACCTGACCACCTCCGGCTGGGAGTACGGCCGGGTGCGGGTGGACACCGACGCCGCCACCCTGGCCGATCGGCTGATCGTCAGCGCCGGGCAGGTCCTCGCGGCCATGGACGACCCGCCGCGACTGCCACCCGCGGTGCGGGAGCTGATGCGTCGCAACAACACCGTCGCCGTGCACGACCCGGCCGGCCCTCGGGCGGTTGGCGGGATCAACCTGGGCGCGCGGATGCGGGAGGAGTTCCTGGTCTGAGCGCCGTCGGCGCTACTGATCGGGGCGCCGACGGGCGAGATGGACGGTGAGGTCGGCGCAGAGCTCGACGGTCTCGGGTAGGACCTGTTCGATCTGGGCGAAGACCTGCTCCTGCGTGGAGGTCGGCAGCTCGAGGTACGCCGAGATCGTCGACAGCTGTCCGACGTAGTCGCGCGCACTCATCGTCAGCCGACGCTCGATCACGGTCTGCTGCACATCGGTGAACCACTCGGACCGTTGGAGCTCGGTGCCCGGCCACTGCATGGCCTGCTCCGGCGGCGTGCCGTCGGGCGAGGGGATCTCGTCGCTCTCCAGGAAGGGTGCCCGGGCGGCGCGGAGAGCGTCCGCCACCGCCGGGTCGACCAGCTGGGTGGGTCCACCGAACGAGGCGAACACCCCGCCGGGTTCCAGCAACGCGGCCATCCGTGACCACCGCGCCTCCGGTTTCGTCCAGTGCAGGGCCGCCGCCGCGTAGACCAGGTGGTACGTCGCGCCCGGCCGTAGGTCCTCGAACGCGGCCCGCACGGTGTGGACGCCTGCCGGCACGTGCTTGCGCAGCTCGGCGAGCATGGCCCGGTCCGGCTCGGTCGCGGTGACCGTGACGCCCGCTGCGGCGAACAGCCGGGTCGCCTTGCCCGTGCCGGCGCCGATCTCCAGGGCCGTTCGCACGGGCCGGCCCGCGTACGTCAGCACCACATCGACAAGCTCGGCGGGGTACCCCGGTCGGTACCGTTCGTATTGTCTGGCCACCATCCCGAAGCTCAGTGCGCGAACAGGCATGGGGCAATCCTGTCACCACTCGCGTCGGTGACGCCGGAACCTTCCCGGAACGGTCGGCTGCGTGCCGGCGTGACGACAACCACGCGCAACCGCTTGCCGGTCCGCCGAACACCGCTCGACCATGGGCGGACGGGGCCGGAGGGTCTGGTGATCGTCGGAGTCGACGTGAGCGGTATACCTCAGAGTCAGATTCATACCTCCGAGGTATACCGCTCAACACCGGCCGACACCGGATCCGCCCCGAGGAGGGTGACCGACGGTCAGCGCCGACCGCCGACCGCCGACGGCGACCGGGCCCGTCCCCCAGGTGGGACGGACCCGGTCGTGCTCCCCCGAGCTGGATTCGTTGCCGTCAGCCCCCGATCGCGATGGCGAAGATGTGCATGGTCGGCACGTTCGTCGCGGGACGGGCGCTGATGTTCGGCAACACGACCGAGGCCACCGCCTTGCTCTGCAACGCCACACCGACGTAGTAGACGCACGCGGCGGTGTTCTGACGGCCGTTGTTGGGCCGGTTCTGGTACGCGGACACGATGGCCGCGGTACCCCCGGAGTGTGGCCCGCCGTACCAGTCCGGCGAGCTCAACGTGAACGTCTGGCGGGTGCCGTCGGCGTAGACCACGGTGCCGGTGCCCGACACCGCTCCGTAGGTGCCGGTCAGCAGGAAGCCGAGCGTGCTGCCGGTGCCGGTCACGCCGATGGTCTGGCCCGAGGCGATGGCGTTGTCGGCGGCCCCGGAGCTGACGTTGGGCCAGCGGAAGTTGACCCCGTTGCGGCTCACCGTGCCACCCGGGCTCGCCCCGGCCTGCGCGAGGGCCTGCGCGGAGAGCGAGGCCCCACCGCCGTCGAAGTTCCCGACGTTGGTGTTGCTGTCGCTGGTGATGCCGACGTTGCTGAAGCTCTGCTCCAGCGTCGGCGTGGCGGCACCGGAACTGGTGACCCGGTAGGTGCGCCCGGCCTGCACGGTGACCTCGATCAGGTCGGACTCGATCCGGGTGGTCCGGGCCGCCGTACCGTCGGCGGTGTCGACCACGGTGACGGTGCCGGTCAGGATCCGGGAGCGCAGGCGGACGGTGCCGGCCCGGTCCGGTCGGACGAGGATCTCGGTGGCCAGGCCGCTCGCCCAGGTGATGCCGACCGTGTGCCCACCCCGACCGCGCAGACCGGTCACCCGCCCGCTCGGCCAGGCCGGCGGCAGCGCGGGCAGGACGTGCAACTCGCCGATGTGGCTCTGCAGCAGCATCTCGGCGATGCCGGCGGTGGCGCCGAAGTTGCCGTCGATCTGGAACGGCGGGTGCAGGTCGAACATGTTGGGCGCGAGTCGCGCGGTGGTGGCGAGGTAGCGGATCAGGTCGTGGGCCCGCTTGCCCTCCTCCATCCGCGCCCAGAAGTTGATTTTCCAGGCCAGCGACCAGCCAGTGCCGTCGTCACCGCGCAGCGCCAGGGTCCGCCGGGCCGCCTCGAACAGCTGTGGGGTGCCGCGCTTGGTGATCTGGTTGCTGGGGGCCAGCCCGTACAGGTGCGAGATGTGCCGGTGGTTGGGCTCGGTCTCCACCCAGTCGTAGAGCCACTCCATGATGTTGCCGCGCGAGCCGACCTTCATCGGGGGGAGCCGGTCCCGGGTGGCACGAACCTGGGCCCGGAAGGTGCTGTCCACGTCGAGGATCTCGCTCGCCCGGGCGACGCCGTCGAACAGGTCCCGCAGGATCTGGTTGTCCATGGTGGGGCCGGCGCAGACGCTGGCGTTCGAGTGGTGACTCAGCTCCGGTGAGTTCGACGGGTTCGTCACCAGGTAACCGAGGGTCGGCTCGGTCACCAGAGTGTTGAGGAAGAACTGCGCGGCACCCTTCATGGCCGGGTAGTTCGTCCGCAGGAACTCGATGTCGCCGTTGAACAGGTAGTGGTCCCAGATCAGCGTGGACAGCCAGGCGCCGCCGGTCTGCCACATGCCCCAGAACGCGCCGTCGACCACCGCCGTGGCCCGCCACGCGTCCGTGTTGTGGTGGGTGACCCAGCCGCCGGCCCCGTACTGCACCTGGGCGGTCCGTGCTCCGGCGACGGCGAGATCTCTGACCATGTCGAAGACCGGGTTGTGGCACTCGGCCAGGTTCGTGGTGTTGGCCGGCCAGTAGTTCATCGGCAGGTTGGCGTTGATCGTGTACTTCGAGTCCCAGGATGGGGTCAGCGAGTCGTTCCAGATGCCCTGGAGGTTCGCCGGTTGGGTGCCGGGCCGCGAGGACGAGATCAGCAGGTACCTGCCGAACTGGAACAGCAGCGCCGAGAACTGCGGGTCGTTGACGCTGTTGTGCTGCGCGATCCGGACGTCCGTCGTCTGGTCGGCCGCGGACGTGCGGCCCAGATCCAGGCTGACCCGGTTGAACAGCGCCTGGTAGTCGGCCACGTGCCGGTTGCGCAACTGGTCGTAGCTGCTGGCCCGCGCGCTGGTGAGCCGCTGCCGGGCGATGCCCTGGTAGTCGCCGCCGACGTTGCGGTAGTTGACGTAGCTGGAGCCGATGGAGATCAGCAGGACCACGCTGTTGGCGTTCGTCACCCGCAGGGTGCCGCCGGAGCTGGACACACTGCCGCCGCTGATCGTCGCGTTGGCGAGGGCGAGGAAGCGGACCTGGCCGGTGACGCCCTCCATGTTTCCGGAGACGCCGTCGAGGCCGATGGTGGTGCCGTCGGGGCTGGACACCGACGTCCGCTGCGGGCTGTCGAAGGTGGCGGTGAAGCTGATCGAGCCGGTGCGGTCGGCGGTCAGTCGCATGGCGATGACCTGATCCGGCGCGCTCGCGAACACCTCCCGTTGGTGGCGAACGCCGTTGAGCACGTAGGACGTCGTCACGGTGGCGGTGGTGAGGTCGAGCGTCCGGTCGTACTGTGACGCTCCGCTGGCGGAACCGAACGCGAGCCGGAGGTTGCCGACGGTCTGGTAGGCGAGCTGACCACCGGGGTTGCCCATCATGGTCTGGTTGATCAGATCCTGTGCCTGGGTCCACTGGTTCGCGTTGACCAGCCGCCGGATCTCTGGCAGCGCCGCCGCGCCTCGGGTGTTGCTGGGATCGTGCGGCCCACCGGCCCAGACGGTGTCCTCGTTGAGCTGAAGCCGCTCGGTGTCGACGTTGCCGAAGACCATGGCGCCGAGCCGGCCGTTGCCGATCGGCAGCGCCCGCAGCCAGTCGGTGCCGGCCCCTTCGTCATACCAGAGGGCGAGGTCCCCGGCGGCCATCACCTGCGGCGGGGCCGCCGAGTCGGCCTTGGCCACCGCGGTCCAGGGCACCGGCAGGAGAGCACCGCCCGCGCCGGCTGCGCCGACCTTGAGGGCCTGCCGTCGGGTCAGGTCTGACATCGATCCTCCAAACGGTGGCCAGTCCGGCCACCCCGAAGCGTGACAACTATGGGACTCGACATGGGGATCCGCTTGGTGGGGCCAACCGGGACCCTGCCTGAGCAGGCCGACGCCGGGCCTTGGCGCGCCAGACATCTGATGTGTTTCGGGAAGGTTACTCCGGGGCCACAGAATAGGCAACGGTCGATAGATCGATGGACGCGGCGACCATCTGGCCGGTCAGCAAGATGCACGGGCGGATGGGCAGCGTCGCACAGACTCTGCACCGCACAGAGATCCGCCAAAATCACGCCGACGAACACTCGGGCCGATGCACATACATCAGATGTACGCGGGCGGGCAGTCGGGTCAGCCGTTGCACCAGCTCCGACGTGCGACCCGAAGTGGCAGCGCAACCCTGGTGGGCGCGGCTCCCGTACGCAATCGGGTTGTCCTCTGCCCGCGTCACGGGTGACCATGGGCGGCATGGCGGGAGCTCGGGGGTGAGATCGCCTCTTCAAGGTGGACTACCGCCCGGCAGCGCGGTGGTGGTCGGGGCCGTCGTGGAGATCGCCTGCGACGAGTCGGGATTCTCGGGTACGAACCTGCTGCACTCGACCGCCCCGGTGATCACGCACGCGAGCGTCGACCTGGCCGTCGACGAGGCGGTCGCGCTCATCACCGCCCTGCGGTCCGGGTTCCGGTTCGCGCCGCACGAGCTCAAGTCCGGCCGGTTCCTGCGCGGTTCGGGTGCCCAGGAGGCACTGGAGTGGTTCCTGGCGGCGCTGGCCGGTCGCGCGCACGTCCACCTCATCGACAAGGAGTTCTTCCTCGTCACCCGAATCGTGGACTTCCTGCTGACCGAGCCGTCGTACGCGGCGGGCACCCACCTGGCCCCCGAGCACCATCCGGCGGCTCTCGCCCTGCACGAGGCCGGACGCGCGACCGGAGGCGACTGGGCCGCCTTCCTGTCGGCGTTCGTCGATCTGGTCCGGATGAAGCGGCGGCTTCCGGTCGACCAGACCGTGCAACGGTTCTTCCAGGCCCGGGACGCGCTGCGGCGACACGGCCTCGGCACGGTGGCCGACGCCGTCCTCGACGGACTGAGCCCGGACCACGTTCGGGCCGTGGTGGCCAGGCTCGACGTCGACGACCGCACGGTCCCTCCCCCGCTGGAACCACTGCTTCCGGCGCTGGCGGAGACGGTCCTGTCCTGGAGCGGCGGCCGGCGGCAGGTGCTGGTGACCCACGACGAGCAGAGCGCCCTGACGGCTGATCGCCTGACCCGCCTCCAGAGGGTGTTGGCCGACGGCTACGCGTCGGCGACCGGCGCCGACCGGGCCGGGGCGTTGCCGAACGGGGTGTCGCCCCTGGCAGGGCTGGTGATGGTCGACTCCCGCGACGATCCGCGCGTACAGGTAGCGGATCTCCTCGCCGGAGTGGCCCGGCGGATGCCCGGCATCATCGACGACGCGCTCCGTCAGCCGCCGCCCGCTGCCGCAGGGTGACGGGCAGCCGGGTCATGATCGGCACGGGCGCGGAGGGTCTGCGTGGTCGCCGAGTCAGCGGGGAAGAACGCCTCGACGGCCAACCCGGCGACTGTGACCTCCCGCGGCGTACCGAAGAGGGTCGTGGTGCTGACGAAGGACAACTCCTGGTCACCGTGCCGGTAGCGCAGCGGGACGAGAACACGTGAGAGGGCATCGCCTGGCGGTGTCGTGTCGACGTCGCCACCGGGATAGCCGCGAAGCTCCTCGTGCAGGTCGTACAGGATCGGGTCGTTGGTTGTCGCCGCCTGCTGTTGCAGCCGTTTCAACAGGTGGGCACGCCACTCGGGCAGATTGACGATGCGCGGTGCCAGACCGTCGGGGTGCAGGCTGAGGCGCAGCACGTTGATCGGTGCAGTGAGCAGGTGGGGCTGCGCGTCCATGGTGAACAGGGCGACGGCAGGGTTGGCGTCGACGAGGTGCCAGTGCTGGTCGACGAGCAGCGCGGGGTACGGGCTGTGCCCATCGAGGATCCGCCATACGGCGGCCCGGACCGGTGTCAGCTCGGTTTCGCCCAGTTCGTGGCGCGGGAAGGCGGGCGCGTAACCGCCGGCCAGCAGCATCGCGAGCGCCGTCCCGAAGAACCCGACGGCTCGCCGCCCGCAAGGCACCCCGACACAGGTCAGCCGTCCGTAGTCTCATCGAATGCAGGACATCCAGACGCACACCTTGGCCATTCCCGGCGTCGACCTGGTCTACGACGTCCGCGGCCCGCTACCTCCCACCGGCGCCCATCGCGCGCTGCTCATGATCGGCCAGCCGATGGCGGCGGAGGGCTTCACCGCGCTCGCCCCGCACTTCACGGACCGCACGGTCCTCACCTACGACCCGCGCGGTCTGGACCGCAGCGTCCGCACGGACGGTCGCTCCGACCACACGCCGCAGCAGCAGGCCGCCGACCTGCACGCGCTCCTGCAGGCACTCGGGGTCGGCCCGGTCGACGTGTTCGCCAGCAGCGGCGGCGCGGTGACGGCGCTCGAACTGGTCGCCACCCATCCCGACGACATCGCCACCCTGGTGGCGCACGAACCCCCGATCAACGCCGTGCTCCCCGACGCCACGGCCGCCGAGCGCGCCCGAGCCGACTTCTACGAGGCGTACCAGACGAAGGGCCCGGGTGCGGGGATGGCCGCGTTCATCGCCATGACGTCCTGGCAGGGCGAGTTCACCGACGCCTACTTCGCCCAGCCCGCTCCTGACCCGGCGACGTTCGGGTTGACCGACGACGACGACGGCAGCCGCGACGATCCGCTGCTGTCGCAGAACTCGTGGGCCATCACCGACTACCGTCCCGACGCGACTGTGCTCGCCGCCGCGCCCACCCGGATCGTAGTCGCTGTCGGCGAGGAGTCGGCCGGAACGTACAACGCTCGGACCGCCCTGGGCCTCGCGGCGCTGCTCGGCCAGGAGGCCGTGGTGTTCCCGAGCCACCACGGCGGGTTCCTCGGCGGCGAGTTCGGCTACGCGGGCAAGCCGGAGGAGTTCGCCGAGCGTCTGCGGGAGGTGCTGGACGCCGGCTGACCTCTGCTCAACCGGTCGCCTCGGAGTAGACCTCGACGTCGTAGAGCAGCTGCACATCGCGGCGGCCGTTGGTGACGCCGACGAAGACCGGATCACCGCACGGGGTACGGCCCTGACGCCACACCTGTTCCCGGGCCGCCTCCAGCGACTCGTGGTGGGCTTTGCCCTGCTGATGCAGTTGCAACACCCGGCGGGCGGTGCCCCGGTCGGTGCCGAGGTGGATTCGCAGGAGAGGCACGCCGGGACCTCCTTGCTCGACGCTGGATCTCGTGCGGCTGGCCGACCAGCCGTATCGTGAGACGCGGGGGCGATGATCCGCCGTCTTCGATTAAACGCCACCCGCTGCGGTCGAGGAGGGCATTGATGACTGGTCTGGCGACCGTCGGCGCACTCGTGGGTGTCCTGCTCGTCGGTCTCGTGGTCCTGATCCGTAAGCCGGCCAACGTCCGCTCGCTGCTCAGATGGTCGGCCCTGGCGATCACTGTGCTGGTGGCCGCCGTGCTGGTTCCCCTCACCGTGGACGACTCGGGCGCGGCGGCCGGCTATCTGCTCGGCGTTCCCGTTGTCGCGGCGTTGCTGCCCGTCCTCGCGCAGCAGACCGGGCGGCTGACCATGGTCGCCGATCTGGTGGCCGCGCTCGTGCTCACCGGATGGGGTCTGCTGCTCGGGCTGGGCATCGGTGTCGCGTTCCTACCAGCGGTGATACTCCTGATCGCCAGCGCCGCGGGCACCTGGGCGCAGCGACCGTCCACCACGTGACCCGGTGACCCGCTGTCAGCCGTCCGGGGTGAACAGCCCCTGTACGCCGACGACGATCGCGATGAGGCCGAAGATCGCGAGCAACAGCCGGACGCCGGTGGCACCGTCCGACCGCTCGTCGCGCGGCGTCGACCGCCCGGTCAACCGGCCCCACAGAAGGGCGAGCCCCACACCGATCCCCACCACCTCGAAGTGGAACACCCGGGGCCCGGACACCAGGTGGACGATCAGGTAGTAACCGCCGGTCACCAACGCCACGAGGCCGACCACCCACGCGATCGGGGCGGCTCGACCGGCGAGGCGGCCCAGGTCGTCGCCGACGCGCGGCAGCAGCCGCAGCACCGCCACGGCGAGCAGGAAGCCACCGACGATGTTGGCGAGGTCGAGCAGCAGAGCCATAAGCACGGGAGGCCTCCGTCGATCGGGTGATCAGCCGGTGGGAGCGTACCCACGGAACCGGTCAGTCGAAACGGCCCGCCTCGATGATGAGTTCCGACGCTCCGGGTCACCGATGATGCGTCCACTGTGGTTGTACCGGAAGGATTTCCGGAGACCGATTTGGCATTGACCAGCGTCTTTGTGTTTGCGATCCTCGTGCCGCTCGGAATCAACGCCGAAAGATTGCTGCGAGTTGTCGGTTCATCACCTAGGCTCCCGAATGCCCACATCGACGGCCCGCCCTCACGCCGTGCCAGCCACCGACCTTGCACGCTGGCCATCGCTACCCTCGACGCCGATTGGAGTGTTCGATGACCTGGCGTCCAACCATTGCCGCACTGGCCGGCCTGTGCCTGGCGGTCAGCGCCACCCCCCTGCCCGCCGGTGCTGCCGTCGCCGCCCACGTCAGCGCTCACGCCGCGCTCGCCGGTCCGCCCGGCGCACCGCCCGGGGCCTGCCCGACGGGGGCCAGTTACGGCCCGCCGCTGCCGGCCAGCACCGTGACGGCCCCACGAATCCAGGGCGGGTTCACCTTCCTCGAAGGGCCGGTCTGGGTCGCCGACGGCGGCTACCTGCTGTTCTCCGACATGACCGCCGGCACCGGACCGTACAACGTCCAGCCGTCGACGATCCGCCGGTTCACCGCGCCCGCCACCGTCGACACGTTCATCACCAACGCCGGCAGCAACGGCCTGGCGCTCAGTGCCGACTCCCAGCAGCTCGTCGCGGCCACCCATGACCAGCGGAGCGTGTCGTCGTACCGGCTGAGCGACCGGGCCCGCAGCACCGTCGCGCCCAACTACCAGGGCCGGGCGTTCAACTCGCCGAACGACGTCGCGGTCCGTTCCGACGGCGTCGTCTACTTCACCGACCCCAACTTCCAGCGCGGCAACCGCCCCGACCAGATGAGCGGGCGCACCAGCGTCTTCCGCGTCTCCAACGGGCAGGTGTCGCTGGTCGACGACCGGTTGCGCCAACCCAACGGCATCTCGCTCTCACCGGACGGGACGGCGTTGTACGTGGGCGCCTACTCGGAGAACAAGATCTACAAGTACGCGGTCCAGCCCGACGGCAGCATCGGGGCCCGCAGCGTCTTCGTGAACTACATCGGCGGCCCGGACGGCGGCACGATCGACTGCGCCGGCAACGTGTACTGGACCTCGGGCGGAGACTCCCTGGTCCACGTCTACTCCCCCGCGGGCACCGAGCTCGGCACGATCCGGTCCGGCAACTCCGGCACGACCAATGTGGCGTTCGGCGGCCCCGACCGGCAGACCCTCTTCGTCACGTCCGGCCGCTGGGGTGACTCCGGGCTGCACAGCGTGCGGCTCAACGTCCCCGGATATCCGTACTGACCAACGGTTGGGCGGCGCGCCGCTCTCGTCGTGGCCCGACGAGGCGGCGCGCTATCCGGCGGTCGCGGCGATGAACACCACCGCCCGGACCACCACCAGCGCGGCGGCCAGGAACGTCTGCCGGCGGGCCCGGCGCAACGCCTCCCTGACCTGCCAGGCGTGCGCCGTGGCGAGCAGCCAGCGCAGGTACGGGTCGGTCCGGGCGATGTTGCGGCGCGCGGTGGCGAGCCCGGCCCGGAGAGCGGCCCGCTCCTGCGGGGCAGCCGTGGACAGGCGGCGGGTGATCTCCGCGGCGATCCGGCGATGACGCAGCAGACCGTCGACGTCGTCCGCGTACCCGCCGAAGTGGTACCAGGGCTCGGCCTCCAGCCGCTCGCGCAGGCCGCGCAGCTCCGGCCCGGTGAGCGTCGCCGGCGTGGTCATCGGCGGTACGAGCACCTCGCTGGTCCGCCAGATCGCCCAGGCCACGCCGAGCAGCGTCACCAGCAGGCCGCCGCCCGCCCACGCCGCGTGAGCCCAGTCGGTGACCTTGCCGGCGGCGATCAGCGGGCCGCCACCGAGCAGCAGCGCGCCCACCGCGCCGGCCGAGGAGATGATCCACCGCGCCGCCGCCCGACTGTCCGCGACCGAGTCCAACGGGGACGGCAGCACGTCCAACCCCGCGCCGGTCGTCGGCGACTCCCCGGTCATCGACTGTCGTCGCGGAAGACGACGCCCAACGGGCCGTTCTCGTCGTCGGGCAGATCGGTGTACGGCACCCAGCGCTGCCCGTCGAAAAACTCCAGCTCGCCGCTGTCGTTGATCCGCACGGCGTTGACCTGCGCGAGCTCCTCAGGATCGTCAGCCATGGATACAGTATCGGTCAGCCCGGCAATCCATCCCGGCATCGGGTCGTCCGCAGGGGGCCCCTCGTGATCCGGTTGACAGTCAGCGCGACCGACGTGGTCCTGGTCGTTGGGGGCGACCGACGCCGGTACCCGGTGGGCCCAGGCGATCAACGTACGGCCGACCTGCTCTGGCGGCTGCGCGGCAGCCCCTCGGTGGAGCTGTCGTACGAGGTCGGCGTCGCGCTCGGCCGCCGTTTCCTCGACGCCCCCGGTCCGGCCCTGCGCGCTGAACTGGCCCGCCCCGGCCGGCACCGGCTCGGCATCGAGGTCGTCGGCCCAACCCTGGCCGACCTGCCCTGGGAAACCCTGGTGCTGCCCGGCGAGGAACTGCCGTTGGCGCTGCGACCCGACATCGACGTCTGCCGGACCGGCGACGACGCACCGGCACCCACGGTCCGGGTGGACGGCCCACTGCGGATGCTCGCGGCGATCGCGAGCCCGGACGACTCGACCCAGCCGCTGCTGGACCATGAACGGGAACTCGGGCGGATACTCGGCGCTGTGGAACCCGGGCATCGGCACGGGGTGCGGGTCCGCGTCCTGGAGTGGGGCAGCGCCGCCGCGATCCGGGCCGCCCTCGCCGAGGAACCGTTCCACGTCCTGCACGTCTCCAGCCACGCGCGTCCGGGTGCGCTGCTGCTGGAGACGCCCACCGGCACGGAGGACCGTGTGGACGCCGCGCGGTTCCTGGCCGAGGTGCTGCCGCCCGGCCGGACCGTGCCGTTGATCGTGCTGGCCGGCTGCTCGACAGCCCGCCCGGATCAACGGGAACTGCCCGGGTTGGCCGGCGCGCTGCTGAGCCACGGCGCGCCGGCGGTGTTGGCGATGAACGGGACGGTCAGCGACGGGTACACCATCGACTTCTGCGCTCGGCTCTACGAGCGGTTGGCCGCCCGCAGCGAGCCGGAGCTGCTGGCGGAGGTCTCCGCCGTACGCCGCGAGCTGGCCCCGACCGCCGCCGAGTGGTGGATGCCGACGCTGTTCCTGGCCGACCCGGCGCTGCGGCTGGCCGGCGGACGGGACGGCGCTGCCATTGCCGCACCGCCGGGTCAGTCGATCGTCGGGGACGGCGTGGTGCGTGCGCCCACGGACTTCGTGGGCCGCCGGGAGATCCTGCGTCGGCTGTCCCGGGGAAAGCTTCGGGTACTCGTCCATGGCATCGGTGGGATCGGCAAGACGAGTCTCGCCGCGGAACTCGCGCGGCGGTTCCGCGACGCGGGTGGCATCGTCGTGGCGACCCACGGCGACGCCACCGTCGACGCGATCCTCGACGAGCTGCGCCGCCAGGTGGAGAGCCACTGCGCCGAAGCGGCCTCTGACGACCCGCTGCGGCGATGGCTCGTCGCCCTCGTCCAGCCGGGCCAGGACTGGCGGCGACGGTTGGACGCGATCGGCACCGGTGGCCCGCCGCTGCTGCTCGTCCTCGACAACGCCGAGGACGCCCTGGATGCCGAGCACCGGTTGGCCGACGCGGACCTGGCGGCGTTCCTCGCCGCCTGGGCGTCCCACCACGAGCTGGTCGTGACCAGCCGGCACCCTTTCCCGGTCGCCGGTCTGGAAGCCTGTCACCTCGGTCCGCTCTCCTGGCAGGAGACCCGCAAGCTGCTCTGGCGGCTGCCGGGCGTGGGCCAGCTGGCGTCGGCGGAACAGCAACGGATGTGGCACCGGCTGGGTGGCCACCCTCGCGCGCTGGAGTACCTCGACGGTCTGCTGCGCGGCGGCAACGCCCGATCCGACGAGGTCGCCGGCCGACTGGCCGCAGCCGGTGGTGGCCGGGACGCCGCGCCGGCCGAGGTCGGCACACCGCTGGCCGAGGCCGGGGCGCTGGCCGCCGAGGATGTGCTGCTGCCCCGGCTGCTCGCCCGCCTGGAGTCCGTCCCGGAGGCCCGTCGGTTGCTGCTCGGCGCGGCGGTGTACCGCACTCCGGCGGACCGGACCGGGCTCGCCTGGCAGCTCGCCGACCCGGCCGACGGCGACGACCCACCACCGGAACCGGCGGGGCTGGACGGGGCGGTCGAGACGCTGTCGCAGCTGGGGCTGCTCGCCCCGGTCACCGGAGGCCACCTGGTGCACCGGTGGACGGCGGCGAGCCTGCAGCGGATCGCCGGCCGCGACGCGGTGGTCGACGCGCACCGCCGGGCGGGCCGTTACTGGGGCTGGCGGGCCCGGTCCAGCACCGACCAGCACGACTTCATCCGCCGGGCCGTCGAGGCCAGGTACCACCACCTGGCGGCGGGTGACACCGACGAGGTCGTCACCTACTCCGAGCTGGCCTGCCAGGAGTTGCACGCGGCCGGGCACTGGGCCTGGGAGGAGAAGATCTGGCGGGAACTGCTGCCGCTGGCATCCCCGGGCTCGGCGCGTTACGCGAGCTTCCTCAAGGGACTCGGCGACGTGCACCTCAGCCGGGGCGAGTACCCGCAGGCGACGCAGCGTTACGAGGCGGCGCTTGCCGTCTACCGGGATCTCGGCGACGACAGCGGGGTCGGCAAGCTCCTGCACCAGTTGGGCCTGGTCGCCGACAACCGGGGCGACCGGGCGAGCGCGGACCGGCTGTTCCAGGAGGCGTTGACGATCCTGAGCGGACTCGACGACCGCTCGGCGGTCTCCCGGACCCTGCACCAGCTCGCCGGGATCGCCCGCGGCAACGGCGACGCCGAGCTGGCCATGTCGCGTTACCTGGAGGAGCTGGCGATCGCCCGGGACCTCGACGACCTGGAGGGGATCGCGGCGAGCCACCACCAGATCGGCGTACTCGCCTTCGAGTCCCGGGACTTCGTGAAGGCGGAGCGGTGCGTCCAGGTGGCGATCACCAGCTACGGACGGTTGGGCGTCCGGGTCCAGCAGGGCAGCGGGCTGGTGATGCTCGGACGCATCGCCCTCGCCCAGTTCGCGTACGAGACCGCTGAGGAGCGGGTCCGCGCCGCCCTGAAGATCTTCGAGGAGGTCGGCAGCAACGGTCACATCGCGGAGTGCTCGCTGTTGCTCGGTCACCTCTCCCGCGACCTCGACGACCTCGAGTTCGCCGAGAGCTGCTACGCCCGCGCCCGGACGATCGTCGCGGCCCTCGGCGAGGACCCGCTGCTGCGCCGCTGCGACGAACTGCTCGGCGGTGTCCGAACCGTCCTCGGCCGGGCTGCCGAGGCGGTGCCGCACACCCTCAACGCGATCGGCGGGGACGACCAGCCGCCGCTCCAGGCGGCTCTGGAATGGCTGGCCGTGCAGCGCCTGGAACTGGGCGCGCACGCCTTCTCGGCCCTGCTGTCCCGGCACCTCGACCGGAGGCACGCGGCGCAGCGGGCCGAGTGGGTCGAGGCGTACCTGCGGTTCCGGTTCGACGCTTCCCACCCGACGCCGCTGGGCAGTGGTTACGTCCATCGCGCCATCGCCGCCGCCCAGGCCGGTGAGTTCGGCACCGCCCGGATGTGCCTGCTGCGGGCGTTGCCGATCTGCGCCGCCGCCGGCTACCAGGCGGGGGTCGCCAAGTGCCACGAGGACCTCGGAGGGGCAGCCCTGGAGACCCGCCGGCTGACCGAGGCGCGGTCCCGCTACGAGCAGGCGTTGCAGGTCTACCGCGTGCTGCGCCACGAGCCCAACCAGGCCATCGTCCTGCACCAGCTCGGCCGGGTCTGCGAGGAGCAGGAGGATCTCGCCGGCGCGGACGGGTTCTACCGTCGCTCCATCGCGATCAAGAAACGGCTCGGGAACCTGTCGGGCGTCTCCAACAGCACCTTCCACCTGGGCAGGGTGGCCGGCCTGCGCGGCGACCGGGCCCTGGCCGAGCGGTGCTACCGGACCTGCCTGCGGATCGACCGCGAGCAGGGCAACTGGGAGGCGGTGGCACTGGACCAGGTGGCGCTCGGGCAGCTGCGCGTCGAGCAGGGCCACCCGGCGGAGGGCGTCCCGCTGATCGTCGAGGCGCTGAGCATCGACCGGCAGATCGGGTCGGCGAACGCGGCGCTCGACCTCAACGCGCTTCGCGAACTGCGGGCCAGGATCGGCGACGAGGTGTTCGCGGCCATCCTCACCGACGCCTTCGGCGCGGCCAGCGCCGCCGAGGTGCTCGACCTGATCGCGGTGCTACCGACCGCGGACGAGCCAACCTGACCCACCCGGCCACCCGTACACTCGGCCAATGGCGAACCGCCCGCGGCACCGAGGTCGGTAGACCGATGAGGGCGTCGACCGCAGACACCGTGATCTTTGATTTCGACGGTGTGCTGCTGCGCGGGGACGCATTCGGGCTGTTCCTGCGACGCACTGCTTTCGCGGGTGCCCGGCTGCCGCTGGCCGTCGCCGCGCTCGTCCTCCTCGCGCCCGTCGCCACCGTTCCCGCGCTCCGTCCGTGGGCGGCGCGGTGGGTCAGCCGGATCGGCCTGGTGGGCCGGAACGGGGACGAGTTGCGGGCGGAGCTGGAACGCTTCGGTACGAACCTCGGTGCGGAACCCGGGCGGATGATCGAGCCCGGTCTGCGGATGATCCGTAGCCACCTCGCCGCCGGCGACCGGGTCATCGTGGTGACCGCGTGCGAGCACACCCTGGCGCGCGCCGTGCTCGACGCGATCGGCCTCGCCGAGGTCGAGCTCGTGGCATCGCACATTCGCGGGCCGAGGCTGATAGTGCACAACCACGGGGCGACCAAGATGGCGCAGCTCACCGGCCAGGGGGTGACGCCACCGTGGCGGGTCGCCTACAGCGACTCCCTGTCGGATCTGCCCATCCTCGACGCCGCCGAGCAGCCAGTGCTGGTCAACGCGACAACACGTGAGGTCACCCGGGCACGGCGGCTCCTCGGCGCCCGGCTGACGACTGTCACCTGGTTGGCTGGCCAGGGCCCGGGGCACCCACATCACACCGCTGGAGACGACCGCCGATGAGAGGCCGCTACGACAACCTGACCCGCATCCGCGCTCTCGACCCGGAGCGCGACCACCTGGCCATCTACCAGACGATGCTGCGCTACGAGTTTCCGTGGGACATGAAGCTCGGGCTCAACCTCGCCTTCAACCGGTCGTTCTCCATCCCCGCCATCGCCGCCGTGCACACCGCCACCGGGGAGCTGACCGAACGCACCCAGAAGCGCATCGACGACACCGGTCTGCTGATGTACGAGATGGTGCTCAACGGCTTCGACCAGCCTCGGGGCCGCGAGGCGTTGCGGCGCGTCAACCAGATCCACCGCCCGTACGACATCAGCAACGACGACTTCCGCTACGTCCTCGGCTGCCTGGTCGTGATCCCCACCCGGTGGTTGCAGGAGTACGGCTGGCGCCCACCCTGCTGCCACGAACGTCACGCCACGTACCTGTTCTACCGGGAACTCGGCCGACGGATGGGCATCACCGACATCCCGGGGTCGTACGGCGAGTTCGAGACCTGGTTCGACGCGTACGACGCAGCTCACCTGCAACCGAACGACGACGCGGCGGCCATCGAACGCGCCACCCGCATGCTAATGCTCACCCGGATCCCCCGGACGCTCACCCCACTGGGAAACGCACTGGTCAGCGCCCTGTATGACGCGCCGCTGCGGCGCGCGACACGGGTCGACACGCCGACCTGGCCGGTCCGGGCGGGTGTGCACCTGGCCCTGCGGACGCGCTCGCTGTCGCAGCGGTGGTTCGGTGCGCCACCGGCGACCGCGTTGTTCGCCGACGGCATCAACACCAAGAGCTACCCCGACGGGTACGAGATCAGCCAGCTCGGCCCCCACCAGGACCGCGTGCACGAGTAGCACGTCGTGGTGCCAGCGACACCGGCTCGGACGCGCCGGGCCCTACGCCATCGGTGCGAGGTCACCGCGGCGACCGGCCCGAGAGTGCGGTCGGTCCGCCGACCGTCCGTTGGGGACAGTCGGCGGACCGGCTCTCAGCGGACGTCCGTGGTGGTCCAGCGTGGGGAGGTGTTGGTGATCGGGACGGTGTCGCCGACCAGCGTGGTCAGCGCCTGGGCGTCCCGCCGCGCACTGGTGCCGACCCACAGCTCGACGTCGCCAGGCTCCACCACCCGGGTGAACGTGCGGTCGGAGAAGGCCAGACGGGTGGTGGGCACCGTCAGCTCGACAGTGACGGACTGGCCCGGTTCCAGATGGACCCGCCGGTAGCCGAGCAGCTGCGCCACCGGCCGGGTCACCGAGGCGACCACATCGCGACCGTAGAGCTGGACCACGTCGTCGCCAGCGACCGCGCCGGTGTTCGTCACCCGCACGGTCACCTCCACCGCCCCGCTGGTGGGCGTCGTGCTGGGCACGGTGAGCTCGCTGTACGCGAATGTCGTGTAGGACAGGCCGTGGCCGAACGGCGCCACGGGCGTCGCCGGAAGGTTGGTCACCTCGTTGCCCGTACCGAGGGTGGGGTGCAGGTAGGAGTACGGTTGCGCGCCGGCCGACCGGGGCATGCTGACCGGCAGCCGGCCCGACGGGTTGACCCGCCCGGAGAGCACCCCCGCGATCGCCCCGGCGCCCTCCTCGCCCGGGAAGAACGCCTGCACCACCGCCGCGCAGCGCGCGAGCGCCCAGCCGACCGCGTACGGCCGGCCGGTAACCAGAACGAGGACGACCGGTGTGCCGGTTGCCAACACCGCCTCGACCAGTTGGCGCTGGACGCCGGGCAGCTCCAGGTCCTCCCGGTCGCAGCCCTCCCCTACCGTGCCGCGTCCGAAGAGGCCGGCGTGGTCGCCGACGACCAGGACGGCCACGTCAGCGGCGGAGGCTGTGGCGATGGCCTCGTCGAAGCCGGATCGGTCGTCGTCGTCCACGTCGCAGCCGCGTGCCCAGGTGACGAGGTCGCCGCCGAACTCGGCCCGCACGGCGTCGAGCACGGTCGGCACGTCGATGCCGGTCTCCACGCCGGGGTGCTGGACGAGGACGTGGTTGAGGAATGAGTAGCACCCGAAGAGCGCGCTCTGCCGGTCGGCGTTCGGGCCGATGAGGGCCACCCGTCGCCCCGCGGGCAGCGGCAGCGCGTCCCGGTTGGCGACCAGCACGATCGATTCCTCGGCGAGCCGACGGGCGATCGACCGGTGCTCGGGCGAGTCGAGATCGATCGTCTGGGGCGGCTCGTCGTCGAAGGTCGCGTCGAGCAGACCCAGGTCCCGCTTCTGGCGCAGCACCCGCAGCACCGCGCGGTCGATCAGCGCCTCGTCGAGCTTGCCCGCCCGCAGCGACTCCCTCAGGGTCAGGTAGGCGTCGCCGGTGGGCAGCTCGACGTCGAGACCGGCGGTCAACGCCTGCCCGGCCGCATCGGGGTGATCGCTCGCCACGTGGTGCAGCAGGTTCAGGAACGCGACCCCGTAGTAGTCGGCCACCACAGTGCCGTCGAAGCCCCACTGGTCGCGCAGGATGCCGGTCAGCATCGTCGGGTCGGCGGCGACCGGCACCCCGTCGATCTCGGTGTACGAGTGCATGACGCTGCGTGCGTCGCCGTCGAGGATCGCCATCTCGAACGGGGGCAGCAGCACGTCGGCCAGTTCCCGGCGGCCGATGTGCACCGGGGCGAAGTTGCGCCCGGCGCGCGAGGCGGAGTAGCCGGCGAAGTGCTTGAGGGTGGCGTGCACCCCCTGCGACTGCAGGCCGCGCACGTACGAGGTGCCGATGGTGCCGACCAGGTACGGGTCTTCGGCCACGCACTCGTCGACCCGGCCCCAGCGGGGGTCACGGATCACGTCGAGCACCGGAGACAGCCCCTGGTGCACGCCCAGGGCCCGCATCGAGGCGCCGATCGCCGCGGCCATCTCGGTGACCAGTTCGGGGTTGAACGCGGCACCCCAGGCCAGCGGGGTGGGGAACGTGGCCGCCTTCCACGCGGACAGCCCGGTGAGGCACTCCTCGTGCACGATCGCCGGGATGCCGAGCCGGGTGCCGGTGACCAGGTCCCGCTGGAACTTCCACAACCACGACGCGCGTTGCGCCGGGTCCAACGGCCGGGTCCCGTAGGCGCGGGTGAGGTGACCGAGCCCGTGCCGGGAGAAGTCCTCGAGCTTGGAGGAGTCGCCGAACTCGCCCTGCAACGGTGCGACCGCTTCGCCGTCCTCTTTTTCCCAAAAGCCGACGAGCTGGGCGATCTTCTCCTCGATCGTCATCCGGCCGAGGAGTTCGCGTACGCGGGCCTCGCCGTCGTGCCCGTCCGGTCGTCCGTGTTCCGGACCGGCCTGGGCCGGCACCGGCCCGTCCACCACCGCGTGGACCTCAGTCATGCTGTGCCTTCCTGTGGTTGTGCTCGTACCGCTGCCGCTCAGCCCTTGACCGCACCCTGCAGGCCACCGACGATCTGCTTCTCCGCGAGCGTGAAGAAGAGCAGCGCCGGCAGCATTGCCAGCGAGGTGAAGGCGAGTACGCCTGCCGTGTCGGTCGTGTACTGGCTGGAGAAGTTCTGCACGCCCAGCGGCAGGGTGTGCAGGTTGACGTCGCTGAGGACGAGCAGCGGCAGCAGGAACGAGTTCCAGCTCGCCACGAACGCCAGGACGCCAACGGTGACGAGCGCGGGCCGCGACAGCGGCATCGCGACGCGCCAGAGGAAGCCGAGCCGACTCGCACCGTCGATGGCGGCGGCGTCCTCCAACTCTCGCGGAATGGCGGAGAGGAAGGGACGCAGAATCACGATCGTCAGCGGCAGTGAGAAGGCGACCTGAGGCAGGATCACCGCGTAGTAAGAGTTGATCAGGTTCAGGTCACGCAGCATGAGGTAGAGCGGCAGGATCGCCGCCCCGGCCGGAAACAGCAGGCCGAGCGTGAAGAAGGTGTAGAGCCCTTCTCGCCCGCGGAACCGGTAGCGGGCCAGCACGAACGCGGCGGCCAGGCCGAGGACGACGACGGCGAGCGTGGTGCCGAGGGCGATGACCGCGCTGTTGAACGCCTGTTGCCAGAAGTTGCTCTGGGTCAGCACCCGGGAGTAGTTGTCCCAGACGAACGGGTCGGGCAGGCCGGCCGGGTCGGCGACGATCTGCGGGGTGGTGCGGAAACCGCCGATGACCACGTAGATGACCGGGGCGATCGACACCGCCGCGATCGCGAGGGCGAGCGCGTAGGTGAGCGGCGTGCCCCAGGAAACCTGGCGGCGTCCGGTGGACGGGGGGAGAACCGAATTCACGGCCATCGTCACTTCGCCCTTCCGGTGATGGCGCCCTCGATGTCGCGGCGGAGCAGGAACCGCTGGAACAGCAGCGCCGCCACGAAGGAGATGACGAAGAGGATTACCGCCACGGCGTTGCCGTAGCCCCACAGCCGGGCGAAGAACCCGTTGTCCACCATGTACGTCGCCATGGTGGCGGATGCGCCGAGGGACCGCACGGCGGGCACCGATGTCACCCAGATCATGTCGAAGATCTGCAGTGAGCCGATCATGGACAGGAACATCCAGATCCGGATCGTCGGGCCGAGCAGCGGAATCGTGACGTGCCGTTGGATCTGCCACCAGCTCGCACCGTCGATGGCGGCGGCCTCGGTCAGCTCGTCGGGCACATTGGACAGTCCGGCGAGGAGCAGGATGATGGCGAAGCCGACGTATTTCCAGGTGAGAACGGCCAGCAGGGTCCAGATGACCACGTCCAGGTCGGCCAGCCAGGCCTGCACCAGGCCGCCCATTCCCAGGGACCGCAGCAGCGCGTCGACAGTGCCGTCGCCGGTGAGGAGCAACTTCCACATGATGCCGACCGTGACCTCGGCCAGCACGTACGGCACGAACACCAGGAGGCGGAACACCGACCGCCCACGGAAGCGGCGGTTGAGCAGCAGGGCGACGCCCAGGGCGATCGGCCCCTGGATCAGCAGCGACCCGAACACGATGATGGCGTTGTTGCGCAACGCGTCGAGGAAGATCGGGTCCTGGAAGGCGAGGGTGTAGTTCCGCAGACCGACGAACTCGGTGGGCGGCCCGACCCCGCGCCACCGGAACAGGCTGTAGTAGACCGCGAAGCCCATCGGCACCAGCACGAACATCACGTAGATGGCGACGGCCGGCGCGGTCAGCCCGATGATCTCGTACCACTTGCGGCGGTTGTCGGCTCGGCGGGCGGAATCGCGCGCGGCCCGGTGGGGGCCCGCCGGCGACGCGGAAGCGCCGCCGGCGGGCATACGGATCTGGTTGGCGGAGGTCACTTGCTTGCGGCCGCCTTCATTGCCGAGACGACCTTCTCAGGCGTCCCGTTGCCGGCGAAGATGGTGACGATCGCGTCGTTCATCGCGTTACCGATGGTGCTGCCGTAGGCCGTGTCGAGCCAGAGCTGGACGTAGCTCGCCCCGGAGGTGGCCTCCAGGATGGACTTCAGCGCGGGGTCCTTGACGGCGTCCGCCGCACCCTTGGCAACGGGCAGGCCGGTGCCGGTCTCGGCGTAGCCCTTCTGCACCTCGGGGCTCACGATGTACTTGAGGAACTCGACGCACTCGGACGGGGCGTTCTTGGAGCAGGAGAACCCGTCACCACCGCCGAGGGCCGCCTTCGGGTCACCCGGGGAACCGCTGATCGCCGGCACCGGGAACCAGCCGAGGAACGACGCGAGCTTCGTCTTGTCCGTGGCGACGGTGTCCAGCGTGCCGCGGTTCCAGTCACCCATGAGCTCCATCGCGGCCTTGCCGTTGGCGAGCATGCCGTTGGCGCTGGTCGGATCGTTCTGGCCCGGCGTGGCGATGAAGTTGGGCTGGAACGGCTTGGTGTCGATGAACGCCTTCAGGTCCTGGCCGGCCTTCACGAAGCACGGATCGTCGAAGGTCTTCTCCGTAGACGCCTTCTTGAGGGTGTCGACCGAGCAGGCACGCAGCGCCATGTTGTACCACCAGTGCGCGGCCGGCCACTTGTCACCGGCACCCACGGCGATCGGAATGACGTTGATCGCCTTGAGCTTGGTGACCGCGGCGTTGAGCTCCTCGAAGTTGGTCGGCGGAGCCGCGATGCCCGCTCGCGCGAACATCTCCTTGTTGTACCAGACGCCCTCGATGCCCATCCGGAACGGCAGGCCGTACTGCTTGCCCTTGACCTGCCAGATCTCTGCGGCACTGCCGATGTCGCCGACCTCGGTCTTGGTCTGGTCGGTGATCTCCTTGAGGTAGTCGGCCTCCACCTGCTCGGTCATCTCGCCGCCACCCCAGGCCTGGAAGATGTCCGGCGGGTCGCTGCTCAGCAGCGCGGCGGGGAGCCGGGTGCGCTGGAGCTGGTTCGTCTCGATCGCCTCGATCTCGATCTTGACGGTGGGGTGGAGTGCGGAGAAGTCCTTGGCGACCTTCTCCCAGTAGGTCTTGCCGGGCCCGTCCTGTGAGGCGTTGTGCCACCAGGTCAGGGTCACCGGGTCCTTGTACAGCTCGTTCTGAGGGGCCGCCTCTTCGCCGCCGCCGCCACAGCCGGCGGTAACGAGAACACTTGTCATCAACAGTGCCAGGACGGCACTTGCACGCCGCTTCGTTGCCATAGATGTCTCCTCGACTACTCAGTCGCGGTACTCGGCCTGCGGCGAAGTTTTACAGTCATGTAACTTGATGTCAATCGGTATCGATAACGTTTTCGAGTCGCCGACACCGCAGCGGCAGCAGGGCCCTATCATCATCGGCGTGGTGTTTCAGCAGCGCGTCAAGATGTCGGATGTGGCACGTACTGCCGGCGTCTCGGTCGCGACCGTGTCGAAGGTCGTCAACGGCCGCTACGGCGTGGCCCAGGCAACCGTGGAGCGGGTCCAGCAGGTCATCCACGAGCTCGGCTACGAGGCGAGCCTGGGAGCGCAGAGCCTGCGCAGCCACCGCACCAACGTGCTCGGCATCCTGGTCGCCGAGTTCGAGCCGTTCTCGACCGAGCTGCTCAAGGGGGCGTCGCAGGAGGTCGCCGGGAGCGGATACCAGCTACTGGCCTACTCCAGCGGCGACGGCGAGGGTGCCGCCGTGGGGTGGGAGCGGCGCTCGCTCGCCCGACTCTCCGGCACACTCATCGACGGCGCCGTGATCGTCACGCCGACAGTGGTCGAGACCGAACACAGCTTCCACGTCGTGGCCGTCGACCCCCACACCGGGCCGTCCGACCTGCCCACCGTCGACTCGGACAACTTCGCCGGCGCCGTACTGGCGACCAACTATCTGCTGTCCCTCGGCCACACGCGCATCGGGCACATCAGTGGGCGCACCGACCTGAAGTCCGCCCAGCTACGCGAGGCCGGCTTCCGCAGTGCGATGGCCGAAGCCGGCGTGCCGGTGGACGAGCGGCTCGTCCGCGTCGGCGGGTTCCGGATCGAGAGCGCCGCCGGCACGGCCGCAGAGCTGCTCGCCCTCAGCGACCGACCGAGCGCGATCTTCGCGGGTAACGACCTCTCCGCGATCTCCACGATGACCGTGGCCCGCGACATGGGCCTGTCGGTGCCCGACGACCTGTCGGTGATCGGCTTCGACAACGTCCCGGAGTCGGCGCTGGTCAACCCGCCGCTGACGACCATCATGCAGCCGCTGCAACGAATGGGCGCCGAGGCGTTGCGCCTCC
The DNA here is from genome assembly GCF_044456785.1 of Micromonospora sp. NPDC050795. Classification (NCBI taxonomy): domain Bacteria; kingdom Bacillati; phylum Actinomycetota; class Actinomycetes; order Micromonosporales; family Micromonosporaceae; genus Micromonospora; species Micromonospora sp. NPDC050795. The sequence goes on from NZ_JBITGE010000023.1 coordinate 36,614, forward strand.
TCGTCGACCTGATCGCCGGCGTCGACCGCGACACTCACATCCGGCTCCCCACCGAGCTGGTCATCCGCTCCTCCTGCCGCCCGCTGCGCTGACTGTGCGGCCGGCCGGGTCGGCGCAGAATCCCGGCCCTGGCCGTGTCACGTGGGGGGAACGCGACAGGGTGGCGGAACGTGAATCTCACCTAAGCCGACAATTCCTCCCCTAAGTTCGGTGCGCAGGACGCCGCCGAACCGGGGAGAGATGTGGACAGCTATCCGGCGATCGAGGATCACGGGCTCATCGGCGACCTGCAGACCGCCGCGCTGGTGACGTGCGACGGGACCGTCGACTGGTTCTGCGCGCCGCGCTTCGACTCACCGAGCATCTTCGCCGCCCTGCTCGACAAGGAGAAGGGCGGCTACTTCCAAATCGCGCCGCACGACGTGCGGTACGTGACCAAACAGCTCTACCTCCCCGGCACACCCATCCTGATCACCCGGTTCATCAGCGCCGACGGGGTGGCCGAGGTAATGGACTTCATGCCGGTCACCGGCGAGCGGGCCACCGACGCGCATCGGCTGGTCCGTACCGTCACCATGGTCCGCGGCAGCATGCGCTTCCGGGTGGAGTGCCGCCCACGGTTCGACTACGCCCGCGAAGAGCATCAGCTTGAGCGCCACCACAACGGCTACGTCTTCCGCAGCCGGTCGGCGGCGCTGACGTTCCACCCCGTCGACCCGGTTCGGCGGCTGATCTCCGAACAGGGTGACGTCCACCTTGAGGGCGGCGACCTGGTCGCGTACGGCACGCTGAACGAGGGCGACACCGGCGGGGTGGTCCTGGAGACGGGTGGGGTTGAACCGCGCATCTTCGCGCCGGAAGAGATCCAGGGCATGTTCGAGTGGACCCGGGACTACTGGCGGCGCTGGCTCGAACGTTCCCGCTACACCGGCCGGTGGCGGGAGATGGTCGAGCGCTCGGCCATCACGCTCAAACTCATGACGTACGCGCCGACCGGCGCGATGATCGCCGCGCCCACCACCGCGCTGCCCGAGCTGGTCGGCGGCACCCGCAACTGGGACTACCGCTACACCTGGGTACGCGACACGTCTTTCTCGGTGCACGCACTGCTCGGCCTCGGCTTCACCGAGGAGGTCAGCCGGTACATGAACTGGCTGGACGAGCGGATCCGCGAGGCCGGCGACCATCAGGACCCATTGAAGATCATGTACCGGGTGGACGGCTCCTCCGACCTGCACGAGGAGGTTCTGGACCATCTGGAGGGCTACCGAGGCTCCCGGCCGGTACGGATCGGCAACGGCGCCGCCGACCAGCTCCAGCTCGACATCCACGGCGAGGCCCTCTATGCCATGCACCTCGCCGACGAGCAGGGCATCCGCGTCTCGCACCAGGTGTGGAAGAGCACCGTCCGGCTGGTCGACTGGCTCTGCCACAACTGGGACCAACCCGACGCCGGCATCTGGGAGAGCCGCCACCACCCCCGCAACTACACCTTCGGTCGGGTGATGTCCTGGGTCGCGCTGGACCGGGCCATCCGGCTGGCCACCCGCACCGGCCGCCCCGGGGACATGACCTGCTGGACCGAGCAGCGCAACCGCATCTACAACCAGGTCATGGAGCGCGGATACGACCGGGCCCGCGGCACCTTCGTGCAGGCGTACGACGAGAACGTGCTGGACGCGGCACTGCTCGCCATGCCGGCGGTCGGTTTCGTCACGCCGAGCGACCCGCTGTGGCAGTCCACCCTGCAGGCGATCGAGCGTGAACTGGTCTCCGACAGCCTGGTCCACCGGTACGACCCTGTCCACTCCCCCGACGGCCTCCCGGGCCACGAGGGCACCTTCAACATGTGCACCTTCTGGTACGTCGAGGCGCTGGCCCGTGCTGGCCGCCTCGACGACGCCCGACTCACGTTCGAGAAGATGTTCACCTTCAGCAACCACCTCGGCCTCTATGCCGAGGAGATCGCGGCGACCGGGGAGCAGATCGGCAACTATCCCCAGGCGTTCAGCCATCTCTCCCTGATCAACTCAGCGCTGACACTCAACGACCTGCTCGACACCGAGGCCGACGCCCGCCGCAGGCGGTAGCGCCAGCTCGTCCCGGCCAGCCCGCCGCGCACGCGGAGCCGACGGCGGGAATGACTTGACGCGCCCGAGTCCATCACGCATCGTCGATATACATTGACCATCTCGAATGTATAGACGCGGGGAGAGCCGATGAAGGCCTTCGTCACCACCATTTCGGTTGCGGCACTGCTGCTCCTGGCCACCGGCGGCGCATCCCACGGCCAGTCAGCTGCCGACCCGCCCTGCACCGGGCAGATCCACCCGAACCCGGGGTTCGAGCACGGCACCACAGGCTGGACGGCCGGCCCCCGCATCGTCGTGTTCGGCGACGCGACACGACCGGCACACACCGGCCGCGCCTACGCCGCCTTCGCCGGACTGGACGTGACGCGTACCGACCTGCTGCGCACCACCGTCACAGTGCCGGCCAACTGCAACCTGACGGTCAGCTTCTGGGTGCGGACCACCACCACGGAGACCAGCCGCGGCGACTACCTGAACGTCGGACTGGCGGTCACCGGGATACCCCCGAAGACGAGGTTCTCGCTGGCCTTCGACGGCGGAGCGCAGTGGCGGCAGTACGTGATGTCGAGCGGAACCGCCACGAGCGAACGCACCGCGACGGCCAGCTTCCTCGCCAGCGAGACGGCCGGCAACGGGGCCACCGCCTTCGACGTCGACGACGTGTCCTTCAGCTTGGGCTGACCTGCGCCGGACGACCCTCGGCACCGCGGTGACCGTCCTCGCGCCGCGCGACCTCGGCCGACATCTGCCGCAGGTCGGCTCAGTGGGGTTGATCGGGCCACGTCACCACTCGGAATGCATCCGCAGAACAGATGGAGACTCGACTGTCAATAAGATAAATGGGATTGGTGAGGCCACGAAGAGCCACGGAACTGCGCGGCATTGAGATTCCGATCTCTGCTGGCGGATTGCCTGGTCGGTGAGGGAAACGGACTCTATGCTTGCCGCCGAATGCGCTGCGGCCCATCCGGGCCGAGGGTTACGCCGATCCAAGGATTTGTGAATGCACCGGAAGTCTGCCCCGAGCATCGGCACCGCTGGCGTCGCCGAATCAGCACCTGGCGGCCAACTGCCGGCCTCCACCGCGGAGGGTGCCGCGCGACGACCCGCGGTCGCCGAGGAACAGGCATTTCTGGATCTGGCCACGGCACGGCGCGACAGGCTGGTCGATCACCTACAGGTCGAGCTTTCTGCAGAGGCCCTGGACGCGTTGGAGCTGGCCCGGCAGCGCATGCTCCGCCAGCAGTACGACGAACTACGGCGAGCAGAGGAAGGGCTGGTCTTCGGCCGCCTCGACGGCCTCGACGGCACTGTGCGCCACGTGGGCCGCGTCGGTCTTCGTGACGACGGCGAAGGCACTGAGCCACTGCTGGTGGACTGGCGCGCTCCCGCAGCTCGGCCGTTCTACACCGCTACGGCTGTCGACCCACAGGGTCAGGCACGGCGCCGGCACATCCGTACGACGGGATCGGCCGTCGTCGGCGTGGACGACGAACCCCTCGACGGAAGTACGACTGCGGAACTCGTCGGCGAAGGCGCCCTGCTGGCCGCTCTCGACCAGCGGCGCACCGGCCGCATGTCGACGGCGATCTCCACCCTGCAACGCGAACAGGACGACATCATCCGGGCTGAGGCGACGGGCCCACTGATCGTCCAGGGCGGTCCCGGCACGGGCAAGACCGTGGTTGCCCTGCACCGCGTCGCGTACCTGCTGTTCACCCACCGGAAGATGGCCGACCAGGCGGTCCTGGTCCTGGGTCCCTCGCCGCGGTTCCTCCAGTACATCGCGCAGGTGCTGCCCGCGCTCGGTGAGACCGCCGTCGTCTCGGCGACCTGCGACACCCTGCTGGCCGACATTCACGTGGGCCGCGACGAGAGCCGACGTCTCGCCGAGATCAAGGGCCGCGCCCTCTGGCAGCCGACGCTCGAAAGCTACGTCACGTCGCTGCTCCCCCGACCGCGCGAGCTGAAGCTGCGCTGGGAGGGCGAGTTCTACGTCATTCCGGCCGCGACCGTGGCGCAGGCGCTCGCCTCGGCGGTGCAGGGGCGTCCGTACCACCGGGCCCGCGCGGCGTTCGCCGAGCAGTTGCACCACCGTCTGGCCGATGTCGTCGCCGAACAGCGCGAGACGCTGATGGCGGAGATGGAGGAAGGCTTCGAGGACATCCTCGCCCGCGTCGACAAGGGCATGGCGCATGACCAATCCTCCACCGAGGCGTCCACCGGCAGCGACATCAACGGGTTGCTCTCCGAGGAGGAGGTCGAAGAGCTTCGGTGTCGTATCGCCGAGAACACCACCATCGCCCGGTTCATCGAAGCGTGGTGGCCCACCCTCGATCCCGAAACCCTGCTGGGTGGCCTCCTGACCGACCGCACCCTGCTGGCCCGGTTCGCCCCGCAGCTGTCCCCCGAGGAGATCGCGGCCGTCGCGGCCGAGCCCACGCCCTGGGCATCAAGCGACGTCCCTCTTCTCGACGCCCTCGCCGACCTGCTCGGCGACGTCGACACCCCGCAACCACAGGGCGAATTCCTCGCCGAACGTGCTCGCCGCCAGCGCGGCTGGGTGTACGGCCACGTCGTCATCGACGAGGCGCAGGAACTGTCCGAGATGCAGTGGCAGACGATTCTCCGCCGTTGTCCCAGTCGCTCCATCACCGCCGTCGGCGACATCGACCAGGCCGAGGCAGCCCACCGGCACACCAGTTGGGCGCAAGCGGTACGGGCTGCCTTCGGAGAACGCTGGACCGCCGCGGAACTGACCATCTGCTACCGGACCCCGCGCGAGGTCATGGACCTCACCGAACCGATCTTGAAGAAGGCTGGCAGCCACAACACTCCGCCACGAGCGGTGCGCTCCTCCGGCATCGCCCCCTGGGAGCGGACGATCACACCGGCTGAGCTTGCCGGCGCCGCCGTGGACGGGGTGCGGCAGTTGCAGCAACGGTGGCACGGCGGCACGGTCGGCGTCATCGCCCCCGCGGAGCGCATCGCCACACTCCAAGCCGTGCTGAGTGATGTGCCAGTGCTCACCGCGACCCAGTCCAAGGGACTGGAATGGGACGCGACACTCCTCATCGACCCTCAGGGCATCGCCGCCGAACCGCGCGGTTGGAACGGCCTCTACGTCGCGCTCACCCGATGCACCCAGGAACTCGGACAGCTGACCCTCACGCCGCGGTCATGCGGCTCAGCCGCGTAGGCAGAAGGGATGGCCGGCCGGGTCGCGCAGGACGCGAAAGCGTTCCGGCGCGGGTTGTTGCTCTTCTTCGACCTCATTGACCGTTCCGCCACTGTTCGCCGCGCTGGCTCCGGCACGGAGCATCCTCATCGCCGGAGCGGGTGGGGGTTTCGACGTGTACGCGGGTCTGCCCCTGGCGCTAGCCCTGTGGCACACCGGCGCGCAGGTACACCTGGCCAGCCTCTCCTTCTCGGAACTCGAGTTCATCGACCGAGACGCGTGGCTGGTTGAGCACGTCGCAGCGGTAGGGCCGGACACCTCCAACTCCGACTCGTACTCCCCGGAGCGAACGCTTGCCCGATGGCTGGCGGCACAGCAACTGCCGTCGACGGTGTACGCATTTCCGCCGCTCGGTGTCCAGCCACTGCGGACGGCGTACCGGCACCTCATGGAGCACCTCGACATCGACGCTGTGGTGCTGGTCGACGGCGGCACCGATGTGCTGCTGCGTGGCGACGAGAGCAACCTCGGCACTCCGGTGGAGGACATGACCAGCCTGGCCGCTGTGGCAGCGCTGGACGTACCGGTGGAGCTGGTGACCAGTCTGGGCTTCGGCATCGACGCCTACGACGGCGTCAACCATGTCGAGGTGTTGGAGAACCTGGCCGCGCTCGACCGCATCGAGAACACCGTCGGCAGACGGCAGGTCATCACACGCATCCACGCGTTCCGCGACGAGCTTCTCGCCGCGCGCATACCCCGCGCCTTCCCGCACTGATCGCCCGGACCACGGCAGGTGCGGGTGGGTACGGGGTCCTACTGTCCTCTCCGTGGACGCCAAGACCGAAGAGTTGCGAGCCGCGCACGACGTCCTCGCCGAGCTCTATGCGGAACGCCTGAATGACGCCCTGGATCGCATGCCCGCGGAGAGGGCCGTCCTCGACCTGTTCTGTGTACTGGCGCTCGCCACCGGGCTGGGCACCAACATCGGCGACATCGGCTGCGGATCGGGGCGCCTCGCGCCCTACCTGGCCGCCAAGGGCCTGACGCCCTGGGGAATCGACCTCTCACCCGAGATGATCCGCGTGGCCCGCCGTGACCGTGCGGCTTACCGATTCGACGTCGCCGACCTGCGTGAGCTGCCCTTCGAGGACGCGTCGCTGGTAGGCGCGGTCTGCTGGTACTCCCTCATCTTCTTGGCACCGGACGATCGACAAGTGGCCTTTGGCGAGCTGTACCGCGTTGTCAAGCCGGGCGGCTATCTGGTGACCGCTTTCAAGGCCGGCAGCAGTCAGGTCCGACGCGCGGGACGCAGCGCCAATCTCGGCGTCGAGTTCGACCTTTACTGGCAGACCCCACGGGAGGCGGAACAGAGCTGCACCGACGCCGGCTTCATAACCGTGTTCTGGGGTGGCGTCCCCGCCGATGGACCGGACAGCCCTGGCCAAGGGTTTCTCCTCGCCCAGAAACCTGTCGCTCAGGCACCACGTTGTCCCTAGCGGGCCAGGCGGTCCAGCAACTCGCCGAGCAGCGCGTGTTCGCCAGGGGTGAGGTCGCCCGGGTCGTTGCCGACCAGCGCACGCAGCGTCAGTGCGGCGCTCGCGCGAGTCTCGGGGGCTTCGGCGGGGGGCATGCGCAGGACTCCGGCCAGCGCGGCCTCGCGGACGCGTTCGGACAGCCCGAGATCCGGCTCCGGCTGGCTGATCAAGGTGAGCGTGATGCCGACGTTGGCGGCCAACACCTGTTCGGCGGCATCGGCCGCCGGCACCTTGAGCAGGCCCCGGGCGGCGGTTAACCGATCGCGCAGCGCGGCGTGCGCGGGTGCGGTGACGGCGCAGGGCTTTCCTGGCTGGGCGCGGCCGTAAAGCAGCCCGTAGAACGACGGGTGCTCCAGCCCGAACTGCACGTGCCTGTTCCAGCCCTCGCGCAGGTCGTCCAGCGGGTCGCCGGAGCTCTCGACCGCCGTGTACTGGGTGAAGCCGTGGCTTGCCACGGCGTCGATCAGGCCCTGCTTGCTGCCGAAGTGGTGGTACAGCGTCGGGGCCTGCACCCCGGCGCGTTCGCACACCGCCCTCGTGGACACCGCGCCGCCGCTCTCCAGCAATTCCGCCGCGGCGAGCAGGAGTCGATCCCGTGCGTTCTGCATGCTTGCTACATTACCTCATGTAGCGCTACATTGGCTTCTATAGCGAAAGGAGAAGTCCGTGAAGACTTGGTTCATCACTGGTGGGACTCCGGGTGGGTTCGGCCTGGTCTATGCCGAGGCCGCCCTGGAGCAGGGCGATCAGGTGGCGGTGACCGCGCGTCGGCCGTCTGAACTGCGAGAGTGGGCTGAACGACACGGAGACCGTGTGCTGGTTCTCCAGCTCGACGTCACCGATGCCGACCAGGTGCGGGCGGCGGTCAAGACGGCCGAGGAGCGGTTCGGCGGGATCGACGTGCTCGTCAACAGCGCGGGCCGTGGCTGGTACGGCTCGATCGAGGGTGCCCCTGACGAGACGATTCGCCGCACGTTCGACCTCAACCTGTTCGCCGTGGTCGAGGTGGTGCGCGCGGTCCTGCCCGGTATGCGGGCACGAGGCGACGGATGGATCGTGAACATGTCGTCGGTGGCAGGCCTCGTCGGCGCACAGGGGTTCGGCTACTACGCGGCGGCGAAGTTCGCGATCGAAGGACTGTCGGAGACACTGCGCCAGGAAGTTGAGCCGTTCGGTGTGCGCGTGCTCGTCGTGGAGCCGGGTGCGTTCCGCACCAAGGCCTTCACCTATTTCCAGAACGAGGACGTCAACGAGATCGTCGACGCCTACGTACCGATGGTCGAGGGCGTCAAGGCGGCGTTCGTGGACCACAACGGCAAGCAGGCAGGAGACCCTGTCCGTGGAGTGCAGGCCGTGATCAGCGCAATGAACGCACCCGTTCCGCCGAAACGAATCGTGCTCGGCAACTCCGGCTACGACGCCGTTGTTGCGATGCACGAGAACGCACTCGCGGAGCTGCGCGCCAACGAGAAGCTCTCCCGCGGAGCGGACTTCTGAGCGTGACCCTGGTCGGCACCTCGAGCTGAACACCGGCGCCGCACCAGCGCGCGCCCGCGTCCGGGCATCGGAGAAAATTGGAGGCAGAAAATGAACGAGATCACTCTATCCAAGGCCGTCGACAGCTTCATCACGGCCACTAACGCGCACGACGCGGAGGCCCTGGCCGCGGTCTTCGGCGAGGGGGCCAGCGTGCACGATGACGGGAAGACCTGGGCCGGCGAGGCCGAGATCCGCGAGTGGGTCCAGGGGCACCTGATCAACCCAAAGGTCGTGCTCACGCCGACCTCGTTCGCGGACGACCGGCTGGTGGCCTCCGGGGACGGTGATTTCCCCGGCGGGCCCCTGTCATTCGCATTTGTGTTCGACATCAAGGACGACCAGGTCATCGACCTCGCGATCGAGCCCGTCTGATGCGTCACCGGCCGGGCTGCCCGAGGGCTGCTCCGGCCGGTGAACGCGACAGTGGTTCACGGCATCAATCGGCTCAAACGCCACCGTGCAGTCGCGACGAACTCGCCGTTCACTACGAAGCGACCGTCGTCAACCTCGACGACTCTTGGACATCTGCATCGAGCGTGCGGTGGCGCGGGCGGCGGTGTCGATGAAGTCGGCGACCGGGCCGGGTTGCGAGACCGCCACAGCGTGGGAGGCGGCGATCTCAATTGTCGTGGACCCCGCCCTGTCGGCCATGAAGCGCTGCAGGTCTGGCGGGATGGCCTGGTCCTGCGCGCTGATCAAAGTCCAGGAGGGAATCGTCTTCCAGGCGACCTTGGTCACGCTCTCCTCCTGAGCGTGCGCGGAGGCGGGCCGCTGCGTTGCCTCCATGAGTTCGGCGGTGGCGGAGTCGACGTCGGCGGCGAACGCCTCGTGGAACTTGTCCTGCACAATGTACTGATCCATGGTTGTGCCGCCGTCGTCGTCGGGTATCGGGATCATCCTGATGCTCGAGGTGAGCATGCTTCCGGGGTGCTTGGTGAGCAACCCGAGCGCGCTTTCGCCCACGTCCGGGCTCAAGCTGGCGACGAACACCAGGGCCTTGACGTTGGGGGCGTCAGCCGCCGCCTCGGTCATGACCGCCCCGCCGTAGGAATGGGCGGCAATCACGACCGGTCCGGGCAGGCTGTCCAGGAGGGCGCGAACGTACGCGGCGTCCTTTTGCACACCCCGCAGCGGGTTGGCGACGGCAATGACCGGATAGCCCCGATGTTTGAGGTTGGCAATCACCCCATTCCAACTCGACGAGCCGGCGAATGCCCCGTGGATCAGCACGATCGTCGGCATCTCCTGGGCAGACATGTCGGAAGCAGCGCTCATCTGGAGGTCCTTTCGAGAGGCCTCGTCACCCGTTGCCTGCGATTGCCGGCCGGACCGACGAGTACGGTCGACGGAGCGTTTCCCGGGGCACCGCGTTTCAGCCCGCGCGGTCCCTGCTCCGTTGGGGTTGCAGCATCCAGAATTCCGCATTGATCGGGCACTGTCAGCGGGATCGGAGAACGCCGTACGCCTGGCCGGCATCCGAACCGGACAGCGGGACGAGTTGACGGTCACCGTTCGCACTTTGGGCGAGCATTGGGTGACACGTCTCAACCACAGACAAGGATAAGACCGAACGTTCTGTCGCTAAGATGGTTGGATGGCGAGCGACGAACCCACCAACCGGCCCTCCGAGGCACGCCTCAAGCTTCTCCGAACGGCGACCAGGATCTTCTACGCGGAGGGCATTCACGCCGTCGGCGTCGACCGGATCATCGCCGAGGCGAAGGTGACCAGGGCTACTTTCTACCGCCACTTTCCCAGCAAGGATGATCTCATCCTGGCCTACCTGCGGGAGGTGCATCAGCTGGAGCGCGGCATGGTCGACGAGGCGCTCGCCGCCAACCGATCGCCGGTCGACCCGCTCCTGGCCATCGCCAATTCCATCGCTCAGAACATCCAGTCCCCCGGGTTCCGTGGGTGCGCGTTCCTGAACGCCGCGGCGGAATATCCCGACACGAACCATCCCGTGCATCAGGAACTCATGGCCCACCGGCAATGGTTCCTGGAGACCATCACCACGCTCATGGCACAGGTCCATGAAGGAACGGCGGATCCCGCAGCGCGCCATTTCGTCATGCTCCGGGACGGTGCCATGGCGGCGGGATGCCTCGCCGACCCCACGAAGGTGTCCGAGACCTTCCTGAGTGGTGTCGAAGGGCTCCTCAGGATCAACTCGGAGCGTCGGTCGGCAGAGTCGGCCCGATAGCCCTGCACGACCTCGAGCTGGGCCACCCTCCGTTAGGAGGATGACCCAGCTCCTGTGTGTTGCCACGACCGGTTGAGCGCGCACCCCTCGCCCGGCGGACCTCGTCGTCTTCTCGTCGCAGCGGCCCACGGCCGGCGATGACGCGGACGGCCGTACGGCGCAGGTCAGCGGCCGTACGCCTCCAGCAGGCGCAGCCAGATCTCGCTGACGGTCGGGTACGCGGGCACGGCGTGCCACAGCCGCTCCAGAGGAACCTCACCGACGATGGCGATCGTCGCGGCGTGGATCAGTTCCGCGACGTCCGGGCCGACGAGGGTGAAACCGACGATCACCCGTCGGTCCTCGTCCACGACCATCCGGGCGTGCCCCTGGTAGCCGTCGGCGTGCAGCGCGGCCCCGGCGACGGCGGCCAGGTCGTAGTCGACGACCCGAATCCGCAGTCCAGCGGCCTCGGCGGCGGCTGCGGTCAGCCCCACCGACGCGACCTCCGGGTCGGTGAAGACGACCTGCGGCACGGCACGCTCGTCGGCGGTGGCGACGTGCCGACCCCACGGACGGTCATCTGTCGCTTCGCCGGCGGCCCGCGCCACGATCACGTCGCCCACCGCGCGAGCCTGGTACTTGCCCTGGTGGGTCAGGAGCGCACGCCGGTTGACGTCCCCCGCCGCGTACAGCCATCCGTCGCCGATCAGCGCGCCGGCACCGTCGACCACCCGCAGGGTGTCGTCGACCGTGAGCCAGGCGCCCGGCTTCAGGCCGATCCGGTCGAGGCCCAGGTCGTGCGTGTTCGGCGTACGGCCGATCGCGACGAGGATCTCGTCGGCCTCGACCTGTCCGCCGTCGGTGAGCGTGATGTGCACCGTGCCGTCGCCGTCGCGGCTCACCGATCTGGCCTCGACACCGAGTTGCACCGACACGCCAGCTTCCCGCAGAGACTGCGTGACCCGCTCGCCGACGAACGGCTCCGCCGCAGTGAGCACCCCGTCGCGCGCGAGCACCGTCACCGCTGATCCGAGGCCGGCGTACGCGGTCGCCATCTCCGTGGCCACCACGCCACCACCGATGATGGCGAGCCGGCCGGGCACCTGGCTCGCGGCGGCTGCCTGACGGCTGGTCCACGGTGCCGACTCACGCAGACCGGCGATGTCCGGCACCAGCGCGCCACTTCCGGTCGCGATGACGACCGCGTGCCGGGCGGTGAGCGAGGTGGTGGCACCGTCCGCGCCGGTCACCTCGACGACCCGGTCGGCGCCAAGCCGCCCCTGGCCCCGATACAGCGCGATCCCCGCCGAATTCAGCCAGGAGACCTGCCCGTCGTCCTTCCAGTGCGCGGCGAAGGCGTCCCGGCGACGCAGCACGGCCTGCGCGTCCAGCTCGCCGGTCACCGCCTCGCGCGCACCGGGCAGCTGACGAGCCGCACGGAGCGCGGTCTGGCTGCGCAGCAGCGCCTTGGTCGGCATGCAGGCCCAGTACGAGCACTCGCCGCCCACCAGTTCCCGCTCGACGATCGCGGCGGTCAGGCCGCCCTGCACGACGCGGTCGGCGACGTTCTCCCCCACCGGTCCCGCGCCGATGACAATGACGTCGTACGAGGCCTTTTCCACGTCAGTTTCCCTTCGCGGTGCGTCCGAGGCGGATGGCCGCGATGAGGAAGAAGATGGCGCCGGGGATGGCGTAGCCGATCGCGTTGGTCAGCGCCGGGTTGTCCGCGGAGGCTGCCGCGAAGAACGATCCGCCGGCGATGACGGAGATGCCACCGCTGATGATCATCGGCCATTGGCCACCCATCTTGCGGCGGGTGACGGCCACGATCAGCTGAACCAGTCCGGCCACGACCGCCCAGGCGCCCCAGACGCGCAGGACCGCCGGGATGCCGGACGCGCCGGCGACACCCAGGCCCACCGCGGCGAGCAGGCTGATCGCGACGTTCACGTACAACAGGGTGGGCGATCCGGTGGCCCGCGACGCGCGGACGTCGACGATCGCGGCGGCCACGTCGAAGAGCGGGTAGAGCACGAGCAGCGCGGCGGTGAGGGGGTTGAGGTGTGTGGCGAGGGGGAACGTCACGGCGGCCCAGACGATCGCGAAGGCGAAGCGACCGAAGTACAACCGCCGCAGGGCGGCGGCCGTCGTCGAGATGCCGGGAACGGCAACGGTGGTCATGGTCATCCTCTCGGAAATCTCCGGAGCGAAGGGACATCCAGCGGGGTGAGGGCCGCCGCCGGGAGGGGAAGGGCCGTACTACTCGACGTGGGAGAACAGCCCCGTGATCTCCACCTGAGCCCCCTGGAGCCCACCGAAGACGGCAGCGGCAGCGGGCGTCGCGACTGCGGCAGAGGCGTCCTCGTAGCTGGCGAAGTACAGGTCGAGCGTCCGGTACGCGGGTGTGGGCGTGCCGTCCTCCTTCGGCCAGACCTTGGCCGACTCGACCCGCTGAAGCTTCGGGAACGTCTCCGCGGCCCGGAGTACGTCGGCGTAGACCTTCTCGAACTCGTCGGGGTCGGCGGGGTTACCGATGACAAGGGTGATCTTGGTGGGCACGGCGCTCTCCTTCAGGGACAGCCGTACACCTGGCCGAGCGCCAGGTGGAACGAACGTTCTGTCTGGCAGAACGGTAACGGGTCCCCACGTCGCCGTCAATACCGACCGTTCTATCTCGGCATTCTGTGGCGCTCGCCACCACGCGGGAGAAGGAGCACCGGTTCGACGTGAACGCGTTGTGCGCCCAGCCCGACGGTTACGGAACGAAACGGGCCGTCATGGCGTACGGGTGCCGCGTTACGCCTCGGAGTCGCCTTCCCCGGACGTCTCCCGTCCGATCGGCGAGGCGGGAACCTCCAACGGCTGGCCTCGCCAGCGCAGCGCTCCGAGTAGCGCGACCAGGGCCAGCACGCAGGCCACCACGCTCAACCCGACCATCGGCGCCCAATGCGCCAACACCGGCGTGGACAACAACAGAACGCCCAGACCGATCAGCTGGGGTCGGGCGACCTGACCGAAGATCTCGTACTCCAGCCGCAAGCGGGCCACGAGGAAGAGCATCGGTCCGCCCACCACGAACAGCAGCCAACTGGGCCGCGGCTGCCCGAACGGATGATCGATCACCAGCTCGTAGCCGACCGCCGTGACAAGCACGCTGAGCACGATCAACAGGTGCGTCCGTTCCGACGTCGCGCCCAGCCGGCCGGGCATACCGGCCCGACCGAACGCCTCCGACAACAGCAGACCGGCGCGGTAGAAGTAGATTCGCCAGAGCAACGCGCTGGTCGCGAACGTGACCGCGAAGGCGGCCGCCCGATCCCCGGAGTAGTCCGCGCCGCTGAAAACCACGCCGATAACCAGAATCGACTCACCGAGCGCGATGAGGAACATCTGCTGATAACGGTCCGCGAGATGAGTCCCCGCGATCCGCCACCGACCTATCTTCGAGACCCCGAGCCACGGCAGCGGCCAGCCCAGGACCCAGGCGAGGTAGTCGACAGCGAGGGCGACAACCCACAGCGGCAGGCGGAGGTGATCCGGGCCCAACGCGCCGACCAGCCACAGCGGGGCGCTCGCCACGGCCCACACGACAAGCCGGAAGGGCACCAGCCGTCGCGGATGCCCGCGCAGCGCGACCGCTACCACCAAGGGCCGCAGCACCATCACCACCAGGTACGCGACCACGAACGGCACCGCACGTTCCTCAAGGGCGCGGGGCAGCGTCACCGCCATGATCAGTCCGGCGAACATGGTGCCGATCATGACGGCCTGAATGACCGGCTGCTCCGGTTCGTACCGGCTGGTGATCCAGGCGGTGTGCGACCAGATCAACCAGAGCGCCAGAAACAGCAGCAGGGTACGCCCGAAGCCCGAGACGAGCGCCCAGCCGGTGTCATCGGCCGCTCCGGCGAAACGTTGCGAGACCCGGGTGAGGGCCACAACAAAGGCCAGATCGAAGAAGAGCTCCAGGAACGTCGCCCGACCCGAACTCATCGGAGGGCGCAGCAGCTCGGCACCCCGCCCCGCCGCCATCGTCCGCCTCCGTCCGCCCCTCGCTTCCAACGAGCCGACCGCCAGTGGAGTTGCGTCGACGCTCACCTGGCGTCTGGCGTGGACGCACGCCGAGCTGGATGACCTGACCATCATCTGGAACAACGCGGCTGACTTCGGCCTGGAATGACGGCGGCGGGTCCGGCGTGACAGTTACGGGCGGGCGTTGACCGGTCGAGGCGCGAACGCGGAGGGCAGGCCGAGTTCGGCCCGGGCAACCTCGATGAACAGGCGCTCGGCCTCCCACAGGGCGTCGAATCGTTCCGCGGGCAATGCCTCTGCGCCACTACTGGCCGAACGGCACGCGCAGACATCGGTTGGATATCGATTCCAGTCACTGTACGGTGGGAACGCTCCCAGACCGTGTCCACCACCCACCTGCTCGAGGAGCTGAACATGTCACGACGACGACGTCGCCCGGCCGCCATGCTGGCCGGGTTGCTCGCTCTGGCCCTGGCTGCGGCCCTGTCGCCACCGACGCCGATGGCCGGCACCGCCGCGGCCGGCCCATCCAAAACCCGTGCTGTGCCACTCGCTGAACTGACCGTGGTTTCCGAACGGGTGGCTTTCGGTCTGCAGCGTCCCATCGCGATCACCGGGCTTCCGGACGGCCGGATGCTGATCGCGGAGAAGAACGGCACTGTCCGCGCCTACCACCCCGACACCGGCCTGGCACCCGACCCGGTGATCGACCTGACCGCCAGGATCGACACGTCGGACAACGAGCGCGGCCTTCTCGGCATCACACCGGCGCCGAACTTCGCGCGGACCGGGATGCTCTACGTGGCCTACACGAGCCTGCCGGCCGGCGCGCTGACCCTGGCGCGAGTGCCCATCAACGCCCCCGATCGGGTGCAGGTGCTGCTCACCCAGGAGCACGCCGAGTACGGCAACCACAACGGCGGACAGGTGGCCTTCGGCCGCGACGGTTACCTCTACTGGTCCCTCGGCGACGGTGGCTACGCCAACGACCCCTACAAGAGCGGCCAGAACCTCGGCACCCTGCTCGGCAAGATTGTGCGGATCGACGTCAACCGCAGCTGCGGGGCGAAGCCCTACTGCGTGCCCTACGACAACCCGTTCGTCCGCACGGCGGGCGCGCGGCCGGAGATCTGGGTCTACGGGCTGCGCAACCCGTGGAAGTTCTCCATCGACCCGGTCGACAACTCGCTGTGGATCGGTGACGTCGGCCAGGGTCTGATCGAGGAGATCAACCACATCCGCCCGTCGCAGCGTGGCGCGAACCTCGGCTGGTCCTGTCGAGAGGGGACGCCCGTCTTCGACGAGACGCAGTGCCGACCGGGCGTGCGGCTCACCGACCCGATCGTCGAGTACGACCACTACATGACCGAGAACTGCTCCATCATCGGCGGGCTGGTGTACCGGGGGTCCGTCACCCCGGAGGCGCGGGGCACCTACATCGCCAGCGACTACTGCTCGACCCGCGCCTTCGCCGTGCGTCCCAAGTCCACCGGTGGCTACGAGTCCGCTGAGATCGGCACCTTTCCCACCCAGCCGACGGCGTTCGGCGCCGACGTGAACGGCGAGCTGTACGTGCTCAGTGACCTCCCGGGATGGCTGAGCAAGGTGCAGTTCGAGCGGGTCCAGCCGACTCCCACCGGCGGGGCGCCGATCCGCTGAACCTCCGGACATGCCCGTGACACCCGCACTACCTCTGGGGACGGCCGCGCTCGGTGGCCGTCCCCAGGCTCACTCCGACGCAGGCTCGGGCTGCGCCCTGGTGGTGTTGTCCAGCACCAGCTCACGTAGACGACGTGACCGGGGACCGCGGCGCGGCCCGGGGGACACAGCCGGGCCTCTGCTGTAGGTAGCGTGCGGGAATGACACGGAGCGAGCGGATCGCGGACCAGTTGGACCGGCACTGGCACAAGAACCTGCGACCTCGGCTGCACGGTCTCGCCGATGAGGAGTACTTCTGGGAGCCGGTGCCTGGCTGCTGGAGCATCCGCCCACGTGGCACGTCGGTCACATCGATGCCGGCGGGTTCGGGGGCATGGACGATGGACTTCGCGGCCCCTGACCCGGTGCCGGCGCCGGTGACCACGATTGCCTGGCGGCTGGCGCACATCATCGTCTCCTGCCTGGGCTACCGGGTCGGATGGCACTTCGGCGGCCAGGACGTCGACTCCCAGACCTTCGCCTATGCGGCCACCGCTGACGAGGCGCTGAAACAGCTCGACGAGATGTATGGGACATGGAACGCCGGCGTCCGCGAGCTTTCGGATGCCGACCTGGAGAATCCGCCCACGGTCGGTCCTGAGCGGTTTCCCATGGAGGGCATCGTCCTGCACGTCAACAGGGAGCTCATCCATCACGGTGCCGAGATTTCTCTGCTGCGCGACCTCTACCGCTGGCAGCGCCGGTGCCCGAGTGGGGCGGCACCAGCCCTAACGGCCTCATAAGCTCCACGGGCTCCACTGATCAATCCCACGGAGGAACCCGGTAATGTCCAAGCAACTCGCCCGGCGCTGGCTTGCCGGGTTCGGCGTCGTAGGCGTGCTTCTCGCCGCCTCCGCCATCCCCGTCTTCGCCGCCCCTGCCCCCGAGGACCTCGATTTCTTCGCCAAGGATGTGGTTGTCGCCCCCGGCGGCCCTGCGAAAGGATCGAACCTCTTTGCCCGCACCCGCACCAGCACCATGGAGTGGGGCGAATACACGGTCAAGGTGGACCGGAGCAAGGTCGCTGGCTTCGCCGATGTGAGCAACGACGGCAATGACAACTCCTGCACCGAGTCTGGTGCGATCCTCACCTGCAAGGTGGTGGCAGAGGAACACGACTACTACACGTACATCACCATGGTCAACCTGGTCGTGCGGGCAAAGAAGAGCGCCACGCCCGACCAGCAGGGCACAATCACGTTCACCATCACCGATAGCGACGGCGGTTCGGCCACCCACCGCTCGAGCGTCAGCATCGGTGAGGGCGTGGATCTCGCCGGCATCGAGCAGGGGCTCAAGCTGACCGGCGCCCTCGGCGGCACGCTCGACGTCCCGCTCACAGTGGCGAACCGCGGCGCGAAGGCCGTCCACAGTGTGGTGCTGTACTTCGAAGGCGGTTACGGTTTCGGCCCGTCGAAGCGGTACCGGAACTGCGAGTACAGCCCGGCCGACGCCTTCCGCCACGCCTTCGCCTGCCGGTTCCCCAACACCGTCGAGCCGGGTGGCGCCGCCCGGCTGGACTCCAGCTTCGGTTTCACAGTGCCGACCGACGACGCGGCCCCGAACGGTCACACCGGCGTGGCGCACTGGATGACTCCGGCCGACTGGGAGGAGTGGCAGTCCTTCAACCCAACGCGACTTGGGCAGCAGGGCACCGAGGGGGAGCTGAGGCTTGAGCCGCTTGGCCCGCGGAGCACGTCGCGGCAGACAGACGTCAACGGTCAGAACGACGTCACGGTGATGAGACTCCAGGTCAGCGGTGACCAGGGGGCTGAGGTGGCGGCGCTCGGGACACCGGCGACCGCTACCGGAAAGGTCGGCGCCACGGTGCCGTTGAAGGTCGGCTACGTCAACAACGGACCAGCGGCTGTCAACATTGACGGAGCCAAGGATCTCCGGGCCACTACCCTGCTGTCGCTGCCGGATGGCGTCACGGCCGTACGCGTTCCGATGACGTGCGCAAGCCCTGGCTTCTGGGTGCCTGGAAAGCCCGGCGGCAAGGAGTACCGCTGTACCGAGCACAAACGCCTGGCCAAGGGCGAGAAGATGGAGTACGAGTTCGAGTTGCGCCTCGACGAGGCCGGCACCCGGGCCGCAGAGGTGCGGCTGACCTTCGCCACAGGCGTGGATCCCAACCCGGCAAACGACAGCGCGAAGATCACCATCATCGCGAGCGCTGACGGCGGGAGCGAGAGCCCCGGTGGGGATGACGGCCAGGGAGGCGGGGACACCGATGGCTCGCTGCCGATCACCGGTGCCAAGGCCGGCCTGATTGCCGGCATCGGTGGCGTACTGCTCGCCGCCGGCGCTGCGGGCTTCGTGGTGGCCCGCCGCCGCAGGACCCGCTTCGTCGCCTGATCTGTTTGTTGCGCCAACCGTGCCCCGTCGACCTCAGGTCGACGGGGCACGGGTTCACCCGCATGAACTGCTGCAACTCACACGGTCGTCGCCCGGGCGTCGTGCGGAGTGCCGCAGCGATCAGTGATCTCGGTCCTGGTCGAGGAAGCACGACAGCAGTTGTCTGAACTCCTGCGGATGCTCGATCGCCGGCACGTGCCCGCATCGGCCGAACACGTGCAGACGGACGTCGGCCAGGTGTTCGAGCAGGGGCTGGGCTGCCGTCGCGAGCGGGGTGACCCGGTCCTCGACGCCGTGCACGAGCAGTACGGGCGCGCGCACCGCCGCCAGCGTCTGCGCCGAAAGGGTGAGATCGGCGGCCCATCGTGCCCGTGGTGGAGGGAACACCGATGCGAATGCCGCCGCCCCCGCCCGCATGGCGGATGCACGGGCGTCGACGGCCGAATCGGTCACGAGCGACTGGTCGAGGACGAGGCGACTGAGCATGTCTCGTGCGCCGGACGAGCTGGCGGGGGCGGCCCAGACCGCGTCGAGGTCGGCGGACAGCGGCGCCCCGGGTGCGCCCATCGTCGAGACCGCCACGACACGGGTGACCTGCTGGGGGCGCGCGGCCGCCATCGCCAGCGCCACGGCACCGCCCATGGAGTGACCCACCACGGCGTAGTGCTCGATACCGAGGGCATCCATCAGGCCCGCGGCCTGCTCCGTCCACAGCCGGAGCCCACCCCTGGAGCCTGCCGGGAGGGGCGTGCGGCCGAACCCCGCCTGGTCAGGAGCTATCACGTGCCAGGACATGCCCAGCGCCTGCGCCGTCGCTGCCCAGGCGCCGGACCCGGTCGTACCGGGTCCGGAGCCGTGCAGCATCAGCACCGCGGGCCCCTTGCCACTGTCCAGGACGTGGACGGGGGAACCGTCGACTGTGACGGTCCGACGTGCGGTCACCAGGGCAGGCCGGATGTGCTCATGCCGACGCGGGGTCGACGGACTTCGAGAAGACCTCCATCATCGCCCGGCCGAACTGCGGCATGTCGGGCCACCCGCGGCAGGAGACGAGGTTGCCGTCCACGACGTCGGGAGCGTCGATGACCGTCGCGCCCGCGTTCTCCATGTCACCCGTGATGGGGGGAAAACACGCCGTCTTGCGACCCTTCAGCAGCCCGTACACCGCCGGCACCTGCGCGCCGTGGCACACCAGCGCGATGGGGAGGTTGCGCGCGAAGAAGTGCTCGGTGATGCGCCTGACGTCGGCGTCGACCCGGATCCACTCGGGGGCTCGTCCCCCGGGGATGATGAGGGCGTCATAGCGCTCGACGTCGACGTCGACCCAGGGCACGTCGACCGGCAGCTTGCGGCCGTTCTTCTCCACATAGGCGTCGGAGTTGGGGTCGAACTCGTGGATGACCAGTTGCACGTCGCGCATCGTCCGTGACGAGACGTCGACGTCCCAGCCGCCCTCCTGCACGCGGTAGTAGGGGTACATGGTGTCGAGCTCCTCGGCGGCGTCGCCGGTCAGAAGCAGCGCTCTGGGCACCTACTTCTCCTCGCATCTAGGGACGGGTGAGGTGGATCCAATCCGATCCGATCCGGATTGGGTCAGCATTCCTGGGCCCGGCGCGCCCGTCAAGCCTCCACCGTCATTCCGTCCGCGTGCTCGATCTCGTTGAACAGTCGTCGGAAACGCTCACCGGATCGAAGGATGTGCCGACGCATCGCGTAAGCGGCCGCGTCGGGGTCACGCGCGGCGATCGCGGCCACAACGTCCTCGTGCTCGGCCATGGCCAGGTGCGTGACCTGGGTGTCGTGGTGAAGCCGGAAGAGGTGCACGTGGCTGTGCAGGCGACCGAGCGTTTCACGGATGACCAGGTTCTCCGCACTCAGGGCGACGAGATCGTGGAAGGCCGCGTCGCGTAGCCCGAAGGCGCCGTAGGCCAGGGGTCCGCTGCCCCCCTCCAGCTCCGCCATCTCCTCCAGCATTCGCCGCAGACCCGCCACCTGCTCCGCGGATGCGCGTTCGGCGGATCGGCGCGCCGCTGCCGGCTCGAGGAGCAGGCGGACCTCGAGCATGTCCTCGAACCGGTGACGGGTTATCTGGGGAGGAATGCGGTAGCCGGCATGGGGCACCCGCACGACCAGGCCCTCGGCCTCCATCCGGTTCAGAGCGTCTCGGATCGGCGTCTGCGAGACCCCCAGTTCCCGGGCCAGGACGTCGATCGTGACGCGGGAGCCCGGCTCGATCCGTAGCGACATGAGCTGTCCGAGCAGCGTGTCGTACACCTCGTCGGCGAGCCGGCCGCCAGATCTTGCCGCCGGCGTTCCGCCCGTCACGGCCCTGCGGCCCCGCGCGATCATCGCTTCGTCGTCCATCGTGACGTGAGGTCCCTTCCTGCGCCTTCGCGAAACTATTGACATCAGTCACAACGCTGCGGCATGCTGACGCCCCCACGCGATCGTATAGGAAAAGCGGCGCACGTCCGCCATCCCGCACATCGCGGCACCACCGCCACCGCTTCACTTCGATCACCTGAAACTCCCACGAGCATGCTCGACGTCCCGCTCGGGTCGTCACCGGGTCGCAGCTGAACCGAAGGACCTCTCGACGGCAGGCAGCCCCGGCACACGCGGCGTACTCGTGACGCCGGTCCGCGGGTCGGTCCCTGCGGCAGCCCGGCAACGCGCCTGAACAACCCAGCAACTGCTCGGCGAAGCACATAGCGAGGCCTTAGAAGTTCCCACCCAGAAAGCAGGCATAAGATGCGGTATCTGAAGCGAACAGGACGATTGTCCGATCCCAGCCGAAAGGTGCAGCTGGCAACCCTGGCCATGCTGCTGGTGGCCACGACCGCGACGGCGTGCGGCGATGGCAAGGACGAGGGCGAGAAGGCGAGCGCCCCCAAGGCGCCGGCGACCATCCCGGAGCTCACCAAGGATCCGCTGACGCTCAGCTTCATCTGGTTCGACTGGCCGCCCGCCAAGGCACTGGAAGCCTTCGCCAACGCGGAGTACAAGAAGGAACGGCCGAACGCGACCATCAAGGTCAACACCGTACCGAACGCGAACTGGCACGACGCCATGTTCACCCAGTTCGCGGCGCGAAAGACCGACTTCGACATCGCGATCCTGGACTCGCAACACATCGGCGAGGCCGTGACGAACGGCAACATCCTCGACATCACCGACTTCGTCAAGAAGAACATCGACGTCACCGCCTACGACCCGTACCTCCTGGCGGCCTACGGCCAGTACCCCCAGGCAGAGACCGGCAAGCGCGACGAGAACGCCAGCCTGTACGGACTACCACTGCTGGGCGACACCTGGACGATGATCTACCGCAAGGACCTGATCGGTGACACACCACCGCAGACCTCGGACGAGATGATCGCGGCCGCCGCGAAATGCCAGACGGACAACCCTGGCGTCAGCGGGCTGGCTTTCCACCAGGCCAACGGCTCCGACGCCGCGGCCGTCACCTACAACACGGTGAACGGCGTCTACGGCGGCAACCTCTGGGACGCCAAGGCGCGCAAGATCGAGGGTGTCCTCAACGACACCGCTGGCCAGGAGGCGATGGACGTCCTGGTCAACAAGATGAAGCCGCTGACCGCCAAGGGTTCCGGCAACTGGTTCATCGACGAGGTGAACGCGGCGGTCGCCCAGGGCAAGGCCTGCATCGCGTTCAACTGGATCGCCGCGAGCGGCGGCCTGCTCGATCCGAAGCAGTCGACGCTCGGCACCAGCCGGGAGCAGATTCTCGACAAGCTGGGTTTTGCCACCCTGCCGAGCCAGAAGACGAACCTGGTCCCCCTCGGCGGCATGGGGATGCACGTGTCGGCCTACTCCGCCAAGGACAACCAGGCCGAGGCCCTGAACTTCATGGAGTGGTTCGAACGGGCTGACATCCAGAAGAAGTGGGCCGCGGCTGGTGGCGTGCCATCGCGTACGGACGCAATCCAGTCACCCGAGTTCCTCAACGCCGGGCCGTTCAACAAGGTGTACGCCGACTCGGTGCCGCGGATGCGGGACATGTGGAACGTGCCCGAGTACGCGCGCCTCGTCGACATCGAGAACACCAACGTGAACGCGGCCCTCAACGGCGCGAAGAAGCCCAAGGATGCGCTCGACGACATCGCCAAGGAGCAGCAGGGCGTGCTCGACTCCGGCAACCGCAAGGGTGGCGGCGGACTGTGAGTGACCCCGCCCCTCTGACGACCGACGATCCCGGGCAGGTGGCGTCTGCGAGGCCGCCTGCCCGGGGTCGGGCCCCTCGGCTGAGCGACCGCGGGCTCGCCGTTGCCTTCATCTCCCCCGCGATGCTGCTGCTGCTGGCCATGTCGGTGTTCCCGTTGCTGTGGGCGTTGTACCTGTCGTTCACCGACTACTCCGCCACCCGCGGAGGGCCCGCCGATTTCATCGGATTCGGGAACTACACCGCCATCCTGACGTCGGCGCAGGTCCACACGAGGGCCCTGACAACGTTGATCTACGTGGTCGGCGCGGTCGGCCTGCAGACCGTGCTCGGATTCGGTATCGCCTACCTGATCTCACGGCGCACGCATGGGCGCGGAGTGCTGACCACCCTGTTCCTGGTGCCGATGATGCTGTCGCCGGTCGTGGTCGGGTTGTTCTGGCGATTCATGCTCGACGCGCAGTTCGGCGTGGTCAACAGCATGCTCGGCTCGCTCGGTCTGGGGCAGGTGGAGTGGCTCACCCGCCAGCGGACGGCACTGCTGTCCCTGATCGTGGTGGACACCTGGCAGTGGACGCCGTTCATCATGCTCATCGCACTCGCGGGCCTCACCGCGGTTCCCAAGTACCTCTACGAGGCCGCCTCGATCGACCGGGCGTCCGAATGGTTCCGGTTCCGCACCATCACGCTGCCACTGGTGTGGCCGCTGCTCCTCATCGCCGTGATGTTCAGGGCCATCGAGGCGTTCCGGCTGTTCGACCTCGTCTACATCCTCACCAACGGAGGCCCGGGTGTCTCCACCGAGACGTTGTCGTTCCACATCTACAAGGTCGCGTTCCTGGGCTTCAACACCGGAACCGCTTCGGCGTACGGAATCCTCATGGTCCTCGTCGTCATCGTCCTCACGCAGTTCTACCTGCGCTACCTGAACAAGCTCAAGGAGGGCTGATGGCCGTCTCCGTCGACGAGGCAGTGGCCACGGGTCCTGCCCGGGATCACACGCCCCCCGCGCGCCGCCTCGGCAGCCGAGGCCGCTCCGTGCTGGAGGTCGCGCTGCTGACCGCGCTGGCCGTCGTGATGCTCTTTCCGGTGCTGTGGATGATCGAAACGTCCATCAAGGAGAACCGGGACGTCTACGCCATCCCGGCCAAGTTCTTCGACTTCAAGATCACTCTGAGTCATTACAAAGACGTGTTCGTCTCCCCCGGCGGCGGTCGCTCGGCCCTGTCCACCTCGTTCCTCAACTCTGTCGTGGTGGCCGGAGCTTCCACGGTGCTGGCCACCGTGCTGGGGGTCCCGGCGGCCTGGGCCTACTCACGCTTCGCCGTGAAGGCCAAGAAGGATCAACTGTTCTTCATCCTGTCCACGCGCTTCATGCCGCCCGTGGTGGTCGTGATCCCGATCTTCCTCATGTACCGCCAGGTCGGACTCATCGACAACAAGATCGGCCTGATCCTCATCTACACCGCGTTCAACGTCCCGTTCACGATCTGGATGATGAAGGGGTTCGTCGACGAGGTGCCCGCGGAGTACGAGGATGCCGCCATGCTCGACGGCTACACCCGTCTGCAGGCGTTCCGGCGCTTCACCCTGCCCCTGCTCGTGCCCGGCATCGCCGCGACGGCGGTCTTCGCGCTCATCTTCTCGTGGAACGAGTTCGTGTTCGCCACCTTCCTCACCTCCAGCGACGACGTCCGGACGGCCCCACCCGCCATCGCCGGCCTGATCGGCGGCACCACCACGGACTGGGGTCTCGTGGCCGCCGCCTCCGTGGTGTTCGCCCTACCGGTGCTCGTCTTCGCGTACCTGGTGCGCAAGCACCTCATCGCCGGCGTGACACTCGGGGCGGTGCGACGCTGATGGCGGGCATCGAGGTGACCGCGCTGCACAAGCGCTACCCGGACGGGACGGTCGCGGTCGAACACGTGGACCTGTCCATCGGCCACGGCGAGCTGTTCGTGATGCTCGGCCCTTCGGGTTGCGGCAAGACGACCACGCTGCGGGCCATAGCCGGCCTGGAGAGGCAGACCACGGGCGACATCCGCATCGGCGACACGCTGGTCAACGACCTGCCGCCCGCCGAGCGCGACATCGCCATGGTGTTCCAGTTCTACGCCCTCTACCCGCACCTGAAGACCCGCGACAACCTGGCGTTCCCGCTGCGGGCCGAGGGGCTGCCCAAGCAGGAGGTGCACGAGCGGGTCAACGAGGCCGCCCGGCTGATGCAGCTCGGTCCGCTCCTGGACCGGCGACCCCGCCAGCTGTCCGGCGGCGAGCAGCAGCGCGTCGCGCTCGCTCGCGCCCTGGTGCGGCGACCGCGCGCGTTCCTCATGGACGAGCCTCTCACCAACCTGGACGCGGAGCTGAGGGCGGACATGCGCACGGAGATCAAGCACCTGCAGGGCGAGCTGGGCGCCACCATGGTCTACGTCACCCACGACCAGGTCGAGGCGATGTCGCTCGGTCACCGGATCGCCATCCTCAACAAGGGCCGCGTCGAGCAGATCGGCACACCGCTGGAGGTCTACGACCGTCCGGCAAGTCTCTTCTGCGCCGCATTCATCGGCTCCCCGCCGATGAACCTCATCGAGGTGGAGGTTGCCGACGGGAAGCTGCGCGGTGAGGGCGGACTGGTCCTCGCGCCACCGCCGGGCCTGCCGCGCGACCGTCGCCTGATCGCGGGCGTCCGACCGGAGGCACTGGAAGTCACCGAACCAGGGGCGGAAGGTTCCGTCCCGGCCCGCGTGGTCTCGGCAGAGTGGCTGGGCGACGAAATCATCTACGTGGTCGACCACGGCGGCCAGCGCGACGTAAGGGTTCGGATGCCACCGACCGTCCGTTTCGCCGCGGACGCAACCGTCGGGTTGCGGCACACCGGCGGCACCCCGGCGGTCTACGACGTGAGCACGGAAGAGCTGGTGGCCTGATGGGAACCGTGGCAGCGCACGGGCTGCGCAAGTCCTTCGGAAAAGTCCAGGCCCTCGACGGGGTGACGCTGGACGTGCCGGACGGCTCGTTCTTCGTCGTGCTGGGGCCCTCCGGGGCAGGCAAGACGACGACCCTGCGAGCGATCGCCGGCCTTGACAAGCTCGACGCCGGGTCGGTGCATCTGGACGGCAGGGACGCGACCGGTGACACCCCGGCCGCACGCGACCTGGCCATGGTCTTCCAGAGTTACGCCCTCTACCCGCGACACACGGTGTACGAGAACATCGCTTCGCCGCTGCGGGCACGCCGCTGTTCGTCGAGCGAGATCGGCGCTGCCGTCGAGCAGATGTCGAACCTGCTGCACATCGAACGGTTGCTGCAGCGTCGTCCGGCGCAGTTGTCGGGTGGTGAGATGCAGCGCGTCGCCCTGGCCCGGGCGCTGGTCCGGCGTCCGCGCGCGTTCCTCATGGACGAGCCGCTGACGAATCTCGACCTCAAGCTCCGCGTCGAGATGCGCACCGAGCTCACCCGCATCCACCGCAGCCTCGGAGCGACCTTCGTCTACGTGACCAACGACCAGGTCGAGGCTCTGTCCATGGCCGACCAGGTCGCGGTCCTGAAGGAGGGGACGGTGCAACAGGTCGGAACACCGACCGAGGTGTACGAGCGCCCAGCCAACCAGTGGGTCGCGGGATTCGTCGGGAGCCCCCCGATCAGCCTGCTCGCCTGCCGTGCCGAGGGAGATCGTCTGGTCGGTGCCGAAGGCTGGACGCTGCCGCGTCCCCGCTGGACCACGGCTGAGGACGGTCGTGAGCTGATGCTGGGCCTGCGGTCGGAGGACCTGTCGGTCGAGCAGCGGGGGAACGCGTCGTTGTCGGGCGAGCTCTACGGGCTTGAGCCGCTCGGTGACCGGACGGTGGTCGACGTCCGGGTCGGGACGGAGATCCTCAAGGTCAAGGCCCGACCCACAGTCACGGGTACGCCGGGCGAGCGGGTGCTTGTCACCGTCGACCTGGACCGTGCGCACCTGTTCGACGCGGGCACCGGGGTGTCGCTGTCCGAGGCTGGGCGGTAACAGCGCCGGGCGGCGACGGCGACATGCGCCCGTACGTGGCAGTCGAGCCCCCTCTCGCCCGCGACGAGGGCGTGGGACCCATCCGTCTACGCGCACAGCGCGATCGCTGAGGCACGCCGGACATCACGAGGAAGATCACAGGAGGCGACGCGATGAGTGACCCGATGAACGTGCTGGCCCCCGAGCACCGGCGGCTCCGGATCGGCGACGCCTGGCGCGACGCCGCAAGCGGCGCCACCTTTGCCGTCGAGGACCCGGCCACCGGCAAGACGATCGCCGAGGTGGCGGACGCTGACGTCGCCGACGGGCTCGCCGCCCTGGACGCGGCGAGCAGGGCAATGGCGGAGTGGGCGGCCACCCCGCCACGGAAACGGTCAGAGTTGTTGACCGCGACGTACCGGGCACTGACCGAGCGATCCGAGGAGGTCGCCCGGCTGATCACGCTGGAGATGGGCAAGCCGCTCGCCGAGGCTCGGGGAGAGGTGGCCTACGGTGCCGAGTTCTTCCGTTGGTTCGCCGAGGAGGCGGTGCGTGTCGAGGGGCGCTACAGCATCGCTCCGGCAGGTGGATACCGCATCCTCACCGTACCGAAGCCGGTCGGACCGTGCGTCTTCGTGACGCCCTGGAACTTTCCGTTGGCCATGGGTGCCCGCAAGATCGCTCCTGCGCTGGCCGCCGGCTGCACGACGATCACCAAGCCAGCAGGTCAGACGCCCCTCACCATGCTGCTCCTGGCCCGCATCATGGAGGAGGTCGGCGTTCCCCCGGGCGTCGTCAACGTGGTGACCACCAAGCGTTCCGGCGAGGTGGTCTCCGCACTGCTGGCCGACAGTCGGACCCGCAAGCTGTCCTTCACCGGGTCGACCGAGGTCGGGCGGGTTCTGCTACGACAGGCCTCGGAGAATGTGCTGCGCACCTCCATGGAACTGGGCGGCAACGCCGCCCTGATCGTGTGCGCCGACGCCGACCTGGATGTCGCGATCGACGGTGCCATGGTGGCCAAGATGCGCAACATCGGGGAGTCCTGCATCGCGGCCAACCGGATCTACGTCGAGGAGCCGGTGCGCGAGGAGTTCACGGCGCGCTTCGCCGAGCGGATGGGCGCGCTCTCGGTGGGCCATGGTCTCGACGACGGCGTGAACGTCGGGGCGTTGATCGACGAGGCCTCGGTCACCACGATCGACGAGCTCGTCGCCGATGCGGTCGATCGCGGCGCCCGGGTCCTGGTGGGCGGCGAGCGTCCCGATGGGCCGGGCCACTTCTACCCGCCCACGGTCCTCGTCGACGTGCCCGAGGATGCGCGGATGCTGCAGGCGGAGATCTTCGGCCCGGTGGCGCCGATCATCTCGTTCACGTCCGACGACGAGGTGATGGCGAAGGCCAACGACACCGAGCACGGCCTGGCCGGATACGTCTTCACCCGTGACCTCCAGCGGGCGCTCCGGTTCGCCGAGGGGCTGGACACGGGGATGCTCGGCATCAACCGTGGTCTGATCTCGGATCCGTCAGCTCCGTTCGGCGGCGTGAAGCAGTCCGGGATCGGCAAGGAGGGGTCGCACGAGGGCGTCCTCGAGTACCTCGACCTCACCTACGTGGCGATCGACCTACCGTGACCGGCCTGCTGCCCCGGGCACCCGCCGCGCGCGTCTGCGCCACCCGGGCGGCCAACCTCGCCGACGCCGTCCCGGTCCCGCAGGTGACCTGGACGTCCACCCAGCACATCGCCGCCGACGTTCCGGAGAGGCACTGCCATGCTTGAGACCGTCCGCGGGCCACGCCAGCTGATAGTGGGCGAAGGGGTCGCGCAGAACATCCCCCGAGTGGTGGCCGAGAGCGGCTCGCGAGTCCTCATCGTGACCGACCAGGTTCTCCTGGGGCAGCCGGGCGTGGCCGAGATCGTGGCCGCCGTACGGGAGAAGGTCGAGGCCGTCGAGGTGTTCTCCGACGCGACCTCAGACGTACCTCTCTCCGATGTCGCCCTGGCCGTCTCGGCCGCAGCCGAGGTGAACGCCGACGTGATCCTCGCCATCGGGGGCGGCACGGTGATCGACCTCGCCAAAATCGTCGGCGTCATCCGGCGCCACGGTGGGACGCCGCGTGACTTCTACGGCGAGTCGAGGGTGCCGGGGCCGACGATCCCTCTCGTCGCGGTCCCCACGACGTCCGGCACCGGCTCCGAGCTCACACCCGTCTCGGTGTTGACCGACCCGGACCGCGAGCTGAAAGTCGGGGTGTCCAGCGTCCACATCGTCCCCGACTTCGCCATCGTCGACCCCGAACTCACCTACACCTGCCCGGCGACCGTCACCGCCCACTCCGGTATCGACGCGTTCTGTCACGCCGTGGAGAGCTACACCGCCCGGCCCCGGGCCCACGGACCGCGCGACCCGGTGGAGCAGGTGTTCCTCGGCCGCAACCCGATCACCGACCACTACGCGCTCCGCGCCGCGGAACGGATCGCCCGTAGCTTGCGCCGTGTCGTCAGGGACGGAAGCGACACGGCCGCGCGCGCGGACATGTCCTATGGATCCATGCTCGCCGGGATCGCCTTCTCCCACGCGGGCAACGCGGCCCCGCACGCTCTCCAGTACCCCATCGGCGCAGCCACGCACACGCCGCACGGCCTGGGCGTCGGACTGCTACTGCCCTACGCGCTGGACGCGGCCAGGGATGCCATCGCAGACCGGTTGGCCATCCTCGCCCGGGTGTGCGGGCTCGACGTCACCGACGCCTCCGACGCCGAGGCCGCAGACACGTTCCTCACCTGGCTCGACGGGCTCCTTGCCGACATCGGTATCCCTGCCACCCTGGCGGACATCGGCGTGGCACGCGCCGACCTCCCGCGCTTCGCGGAGATGGCCAGTGGTGTCACCCGCCTGATCCAGAACCACCCGGGCCCGAGCGACACCGCCAGCCTGACCGCGATCCTCGAAGCGGCCTGGACCGGGGACCGGACCCGACACGCCCTGACTCCGAGCAGAGAGTGACTGACTTCATGCCGCCTCAATCCCCCTTCGTACATCCCAGGGACTGCGCCGCCGGGCCGGGGTCAAAGACGGGCCGTAGGCCGTAGGCGTGCCGACATGCAGCGCTCTTGACACCCTCCGTACCGCTGCTTGTGCGTTCTCGGTCACCCGGTCCGTTCGATGACGCCTGCGATGCCGAGGCCGTTGCTCGCGGCGGCACCGCTACCCCAGAAGGACGAGCTGCCCGGGACGTTCGCCAGGGCATCAAGGTGCGGGTCACTGCCGTCGACCTTCGGCCCGTACTCCACACGCCACCGGCCGCCGGTGTAGCGCAGCAACAGCGTGCCCGGGTACTCGATGTACGGAGGGATGGGATTCGTGCCACTGATCCAGACATTGCCGTTCGCATCACCGGCGACGGCGTACGCCCGGCCGGCAGGCGCCGGTCCGGCCAACCGCTGCCACGTGCGACCGTCCCAGTGCAGGATGACGGGCTTGGGAGCGGTGTCGTAGTCCTGCGTGCCGACGGCCCAGGCGTCGGTCGACGAGCGGGCCCACACACCCGTCAGTTGGGTGCTGGGAGTCGACGGCAGTGCCGCCACCTGCCACGCACCGCCGACGCGCTGCACAATCATCGGCTGCGGGTAGGGGGCGTCGGCGACGTAGCGATCACCGGCGGCGAAGAGGCTTCCATCCTGAGTGCTCGAAACCGCCCGCAGAACACCGTTGTGCTGCTCCGTCCCCGGCACCGCCACCCGGTGGAACTGACGGGTGTCGCCTTCGAGGACGAGCGGCCCGGAGCCGTCGTGGCCGACGAACACCGCCCGCCCACCGCCGGTGGCCGCCACGTCCAGCAGCGTGGAAGGCACTGTCGAGCCGCCCAGCGGCGTGTGTCGCGTCCAGGTCTGGCCGTTGAAATGTCCGGCGTACGGCTCGCCGTGGACTCCGAGACCCACCGTCCAGACGTCCCCTTCGCTCGCCGCAGCCACCCTGTACAGCAGGAACGCCTCGTGTGGCAGCCGCCGTTCCGTCCACGTCCGCCCGTTCCACCGCAGCAGCGCGTAGGGCTCGTCGATCGAGTATCCGGTGTAGGTCGATGCCTGATACCCGACCGACCAGGCATCGTTCGGGCCCGTGGCGACCACGTCGGTCAACCGGCTGTCCCTGATCAGCGGCGGCACCGTCGCCTTCCACACCGACGGGATGGCGGCCACGCCTGACGTTGCCGGCAGGAGCAACCCGCTCGCCGCCACCCCGGCGAGCGTCGCCGCCGATACCCCGCGCCGTGCCAGTGATCGCATAATGGTCCCCTCCTGGATTGGTGGACGACCTTCAGCGTGGCGCTCAGCAATGGATTGCGCACACCCAGCTCGCCGCACGTAACGAAGCCGTAAGAACGGTCCCCGGCGCCGCCGTCGACGGCTGCCGGTTGACCTCCGCGCGCTACCTGGCGACGATCATTCGTACGACCATCTCGTACGCCGGCAGACCGCAGCGAATCCGACACCGAGAGGGCTCCCCGTCAGCCCGGCATGCGACGCTCAAGCTTCACGGCAATGAGCCACACCGTTGTGGCCCCCGGACACCACCGCCATCGCCGCACAAGTCCTGGCAGGACAGTCCGCCCCCAATCCCACACCCCTTGTGCCCGGAGGAACCCAGACCATGGACCACGCTTCTCAGCTCATTCAGGAGCGGAGTGCCCCGCCGGCCACGCTGGTGATCTTCGGTGCCTCCGGTGACCTGACCCGGCGTAAGCTGCTGCCCGCAATCGAGAGCCTGGCTCGGCACGAGCGGCTCCCGGACCAGTTCGCGCTGGTCGGCGTCGCGCGTACGTCGATGACCGACGAGCAGTTCGCCGAGAGCGCCCTCGGTGCACGCACCCTCACCAGCAAGCGCCAGCTCCAGAGCGGCGTGCGGTACGTGGCCGGCGGCTACGACGACCCGGAGACGTACAAGCGGCTCGTGGAGACCCTCGACGAGCTGGACGCACAGCGGGGCACGTCCGGAAACCGGCTCTTCTACCTGTCCACCCCGGCCGGGGCCTTCGAGCCGGTGATCAACGGACTGGCCGGTGTCGGGCTCAACCAGCCACGCGAAGGCTCCTTCTCCCGCCTGGTCATCGAGAAGCCGTACGGACGCGACCTGGCCACGGCCCGCGAGCTCGACGGCGTCGTGCACAGCGCGTTCGACGAGCATCAGGTCTTTCGTATCGATCACTATCTGGGCAAGGACACCGTCCAGAACGTGCTGGCGCTGCGCTTCGCGAACTCGATCTTCCAGCCCATCTGGGATCGTTCCTGGGTCGACCACGTGCAGATCACCGTCGCCGAGACCCTCGGCGTCGGCAGCCGCGGCGGCTTCTACGAGGACGCCGGCGCGATGCGGGACATCGTGCAGAACCACGTGCTCCAGGTCCTCGCGCTGGCGCTGATGGAGCCGCCGGCCTCCTTCGAGGCTGAGGGCCTGCGCAACGAGAAGGTGAAGCTGCTACAGGCGATCCGGCTCCCCACCGACCGGGACATCGCCGAGGCCGCGGTCCGGGGCCAGTACACCCGGGGCGGCACCCGCGAGGAGCTGATGGCCGGCTACCGCGAGGAGACCGGCGTCGACCCTCTGTCGCGGACCGAGACCTACGCCGCGATGCGGCTCAACGTGGACAACTGGCGCTGGGCCGGGGTGCCGTTCTACGTACGCACCGGCAAGCGCCTGCCGGCCCGGCTCACCGAGGTGGCACTGCAGTTCCAGCGGCCGCCGCACCTACCGATCCCGACCGATCAGCTCACCGGCCTCGATGCTGACGCGCTGATCCTGCGGATCCAGCCGAACGAGGGCATCTCGCTGCGCTTCGGCGCCAAAGTGCCGGGCCACTCCTTCCGGGTCCGCACCGCCACGATGGAGTTCTCCTACGACCAGACGTTCGTCGAGGAGTCCCCGGAGGCGTACGAGCGTCTGCTCCTGGACGCGCTGATCGGTGACGCGTCGCTGTTCATCCGCAGCGACGAGGTGCAGCAGTGCTGGCGGATCGTCGACCCGATCATCGACCACTGGAAGAAGGACAACTCGCCGATCCCCACCTACGAGGCCGCCTCCTGGGGGCCGACCGACGCCGACCGGCTCATCGGCCGGCACGGCCGCAAGTGGCGCAACTCCGCGTGACCTTTGCACATCGAGGGTGACCACGCTGCGGAGTCCGATCGCTCAATCTCACGATCGGCGCGCAGCGCGGTCCTCTCAGTGCCCGGCGGGCATCGTCGCTTCCCCGGGCTGGGGGATCTCACCGACGAATCGCCGGTGACCGTTACCGGCTCACCGCACCGACACACCCTCGCCGAGGCGGAGTTGACGCGAGGCATCGGCCGCCGCCGCCCGTGCCGCCTCCGGGCTGGGTGCGGCACGGGCCGCCTCGGCGATCTGGCGGCACTCGTCGAGGGTGTGCGCGGCCAGGGACTCGCGCACCGCCGGGATGCTGCGGGGCGCCATGGACAGGCTGGTGATGCCCAGACCGGCCAGCACCAGGGCGAACTGCGGATCCGCTGCGGACTCTCCACACACGCCGACTGGCTTGCCCGCCTCGACGCCCGCTGCCGCGCAGGACGCGAGGAGCGCGATCAGCGCGGGCTGCCACGGGTCGAGCAGGTCAGCGAGGTCGCCGCACATGCGGTCAGCGGCGAACGTGTACTGGCTGAGGTCGTTGGTGCCGACGCTGAGGAAGTCCGCGTGGCACAGCACCTGGTTGGCGCGCAGGGCCGCGGCCGGCACCTCGATCATCACGCCGGCGGTCGGCAGGCCGTGCTCGCGGCAGGATTCGGTGAACGCTGCCGCCTCCGTCGCCGTGGCGACCATCGGTGCCATCACCCACACGTCGGCGTCCGTCGCAGCAGCCGCCGCCGCGATAGCGGCCAACTGCGCGGTGAGCACTGACGGTGCCTGCCGCGCGACCCGCAGACCACGGATGCCCAGTGCGGGGTTGGGTTCCTCGGCCAGCCGCAGGAACGGCAGCGGCTTGTCGGCGCCGGCGTCCAGGGTGCGTACAACGATCTTGCGGCCGGGCAGCGCGGCGAAGACGTCGCGGTACGCGGCGACCTGTTCCTCGTACGACGGCGGGTCGCTGCGGTCGAGGTAGAGCATCTCGGTGCGGAACAGGCCGACCCCTTCCACCTCGCCGGTGAGGTCGCGGACGGAGCCGATGTTGGCCAGTAGCGCGACGGGATGACCGTCCGCGGTCCGCCCGGGGCCCTGGGAGCGGGCGCGGCGTTCGATCTCGGCGAGCCGCTCCGCGTTGACGGCGGTCACCGTGTCCACGGAGACGCCGGCCACCACGACACCGCTCGCGCCGTCGAGACTGGCCAACGCGCCGTCGGTCACGTCGAGGATGCCCGCGCAGCGGACCACGGCCGGGATACCGAGTGTCCGGGCCAGGATCGCGGTGTGGCTGGTCGGCCCACCCTCGGCAGTGATCAGGCCCAGCACCAGGCCCGGTTCGAGGCCGGCGGTGTCGGCGGGCGCCAGGTCGCGGGCGATGAGCAGGTACGGATGGCCAGGGTCCGGAACGCCCGGCATCGGCTGCCCCAGGCACGCCGCGACGAGGCGGTCCCGCAGGTCGTCGAGATCGCTGATCCGCTCGGCGAGGTACCCGCCCGCGGCTTCGAAGGCGGCCCGGTGCCCGGCGAGCACGTCGGTGATCGCGTGCGGGGCGTCCGCACCGCCGTCGATGGCGATGTCGGCCGCGTCGATGAGCGTCTCGTCCTGCGCCATCATGACCTGCGCGCGCAGGACCTCGGCGGCGGTCGCGTCCAGGGCGGTGTCGGCGCGACGGGTCAGGTCGGCGGCGACGGCGACGACCGCGGCCCGGACGGCGATCTTCTCGGCGTCGGGGTCAACGGTTTCCGCCAACGGCGGCAGGGCCGGAGGCGGGGCCAGCCGGTAGACCGGCCCCGCCGCACCACCGGGGCTGGCCCCGATCCCTCGGAGTTCACGCATCGAGATCGCGTTCGAGGAGGTCGGCCAGGGTGTCGACGGCGGCCTGGGCGTCGTCGCCGTCGGCCTCCAGGGTGACCTCGGTTCCCTTCTTGGCGCCGAGCGACAGCACGCCGAGCATGCTGCGGGCCGGCACGGGTTTCTTGTCGCCGGTGCGGATGGTGACCAGCACCGGCTGCTTCGCCGCCTCGGCGACGAACAGCGCCGCCGGGCGGGCGTGCAGCCCGCTGGCGGAGCCGACGAGGACTGTTCTGCTGGGCAACGGTTCCCCCTAGGGTTCGATCGTCACCTTGATCGCTTCGCCGCGCGCCACGATGCCGAAGGCGTCGAGGGTGCGGTCGAGCGGCAGGCGGTGGGTGATGAGGTCGGCGACCGGCACGGCGCCGCTGGCGATGAGTCGGAGCGCTTCCTTGTTGTGCTCCGGGCTGGAGCCGTTGGCGCCGACGATGGTCAGCTCGCGGTAGTGCACGAGGTTGGAGTCCAGGGAGATGACGGGCTTGTCCTTCGGCAGGCCGCCGAAGAAGCTGATCCGACCCTGGCGCGCGGACATCTGCACCGCCTGCTCCTGGGCGACGCCGGCGGCCGTGGCGGTGATGACGACGTCGGCACCTCGACCTTCGGTGAGTTTGAGCACCGCGTCGACGACGTCGGTCTCGGCACCGCAGATCGCCGCGTCCGGCTGGACCAGGTTGGCGGCCAGGTCGAGGCGTTCGCGGTTGAGGTCCACGAGGAACACCCGGGCCGCGCCGCGTGAACGGGCCAGGCGCACATGCAGGCAGCCGATCGGCCCGGAACCGACGACGACCACGTCGTCGCCCTCCCCCACACCCGCGAGGTTCTGGCCGTTGAGGACGCAGGCGAGGGGCTCGGCGACGGACGCCTCGGCGAAGCTGAGCCCCTCGGGGATGCGGTTGAGCCCGTCGACGGCGAGGACGTTGTGCGGCACGACCAGGTATTCGGCGAACCCCCCGTCGAAGTGGTATCCCATCGACACCTGGTTGGGGCAGACGGTCATCCGGCCGCGCCGGCACTCGGCGCACGTACCGCACGGGATGGCGGCGATGACCTGAACCCGGTCCCCCGGCCGCCAGCCCGTGACGTCGCCACCGACTTCGCTGATCTCACCGGCGATCTCGTGGCCCATGACGCGCGGCGGGGCGATGTGGTGGTGGCCGAAGCGGGAGATCTTCACGTCGGTGCCGCAGGTGGAGCAGGCGCGGACGCGGATCTTCACCTCGGCGGGGCCCGGCGTGGGCTCGGGCGCGTCCTCGATGCGGACGTCACCGGGCGCGTGGAATCGAACGACCTTCACGAGGGCTTCCCTTCGAGGATGGTGATGACGTCATCGGCGCTCGTCGACTCGCGTAGCCGCTGCGCCTGGGCGGGGTCCATCAGCACCGAGGCGAGCTGGGCGAGGATGTCCACGTGCCCGTCGCCGGCAGCGGCGATGGCGACGCAGACCCGTACGTCGAAGCCGTCCCAGTCGACGCCGTCGGGGAAGCGCAGCACCGCGAGGGCGTCGCGCTGGACGGACTCCTTGCTGTTCAGCGTGCCGTGCGGGATGGCGACGCCCTCTCCGATGTACGTGGAGACGCTCTGCTCGCGGGTGAGCATCGCGTCGACGTACGCCGGGGCGACCGCGCCGATCTCGACGAGTACCGCGCCGCAGCGGCTGATCGCCTCGTCCCGCGATCCGGCCCGCTCGTCGAGCCGGATCGCGTCACGGGCCAGCAGTTCAGCCACTCAGCTCACCACCGCGCTGTACCGCGTTCACGACCCTGGTGACGGCCGGGTCGCCGATGAACACCTGGATCGGCACGATCACCGTGTCGGGTGCGCTGACCCGGGCCCGCGCGGCGAGCCCCTGGTGGCAGACGACCACGTCCGCGTCCGCCGGGATCGAGTTGACCGGCGTGTGCTCGACGGTCACCGCGTTCTTCGCCAGTTGCCGCCGAAGTTGGCTGGCCAGCATCACGCTGCTGCCCATGCCGGCGTCGCAGGCGACGACGACCTTCTTGATCTCGGTGCCGTTGATGGTGGGCATGGATTCAGACCTCCTGCTTTGCCGACTTGTGGAGGGTCTCGTCAGGGTCGACAGCCCCTTCCTCGTCTGGACGGACAGCCGTTTCCTCGTCCGGGCCGACGGCGTCCGCGGCGGGCTCGCCGCGGCCGAAGCCGAGCAGGGCTGAGGCGACCGCGAAGGTGACGGCGGCGGCGATCACGACGCCGAGGATGACCCCGAAGTGGCCGCCCTTGGGGGTGACGGCGAGGTAGGCGAAGATGCTGCCCGGCGAGGGGGTGGCGACCAGGCCGGCGCCGGTGATCACGAAGGTGCCGACGCCGGCCGCACCCCCGGCGATCATGGCGAGGATCAGCTTCGGCTTCATCAACACGTACGGGAAGTAGATCTCGTGGATGCCGCCGAGGAACTGCACGATGATCGCGGCCGGGGCGCTGGGGCGCAGCGCGCGGGGGCCGAAGACCATGAAGGCGAGCAGCAGACCGAGGCCGGGGCCGGGGTTCGACTCGATCATGAACAGGATCGACTTGCCCTTGTCGGCCGCCTCGGCGATGCCCAGCGGGCCGAAGACGCCGTGGTTGATGGCGTTGTTGAGGAAGAGCACCTTGGCGGGTTCGACGAGTACCGAGGTCAGCGGCAGCAGGTCCTTGCCGACGAGCCAGTCGACGCCCGAGCCGGCCTGCTTGGTGAGCCACTCGACCACGGGGCCGATGCCGTAGACACCGCCGATGGCCATCCCGGCACCGATGATGCCGGCGCTGAAGTTGTCGACCAGCATCTCGAAGCCGGGGCGGATCTTGTTTTCGATCAGGCCGTCGAAGAGCCTGAGGACATACGCCGTGAGCGGCCCGATGATCATCGCGCCGAGGATCATCGGCACATCCGCGCCGACGACGAGGCCCATGGTCGCCACCGCGCCGACGACGGCGCCGCGTTGGCCGTGGACCAGCCGGCCGCCGGTGTAGCCGATGAGCACCGGTAGCAGGATGCTGATCATCGGGCCGACCAGTTCGGCCAGGGTTTTGTTGGGGATCCAGCCGGTCGGGATGAACAGGGCGGTGATCAGGCCCCAGGCGATGAACGCGCCGATGTTGGGCATGACCATCGCGGCCAGGTAGCCGCCGAGGCGTTGCACGGTGGCTTTGAGGCCCTGGCCCTTCACCTCTGGTGTGTAGGAAGAGGAGGTCACGGGGGTATCTCCTTCATCGAGGGGCGGTCCAGACGGCTGCGGGGAGAAGCTCGTCCGGCTAGGGGTGGATGGTGACGTCGTGGCGGAGCAGGTCCGCCGGACCGGGCATCCGGCTGCCGGGCAGGCTCACCGCGGCGGCGCCCCAGGCCAGACCTTCGGCGAGGGCGGCGGCACCCTGTGCGCCCGCGGCGAGGAACCCGGCGAGCAGCGCGTCGCCGGCACCGACGGTGCTACGGGGCCGGGCTACGGGGCAGGTGCCGGCGCGGACCCCTTCGGCGTCGACCAGGACGGCGCCGTCGGCGCCGAGGCTGGCCACGACGGTGCCGGCGCCCCATGCCCGCAGGCACTGAGCGGCATCGACCACATCGCCGAGGTCCTTCAGCGGGCTGCCGACCACGTCGGCCAGTTCGTCGCGGTTGGGCTTGAGCAGGGTCGCTCCGGCAAGGGCGGCCTCGCGTAGGGCAGGGCCGCTGGTGTCGACGGCGACCCTGACATCGGCAGCGCGCAGCTTCCGGCACAACTGCGCGTAGGCGTCGGCGGGCAGGCCGGGCGGGACGCTGCCGCACAGCACGACCCAGTCGGCGCCGCTGGCACGGGCGAGCACACTGTCGATCACCTCGTCGAACTCGGCGCGGCGCAGGGTCGGGCCCGGCTCGTTGATCTTGGTGACCGTGCCGTCGGGCTCGGCCAGGGTGATGTTGGAACGAGTCCTTCCGGCGATGGAGACCGCGAGAACCTCCACACCCTCCGCCTTGAGGAGGCGGATGAGCTGGTTTCCCTCGTCACCGCCGGACGGCAGCACCGCCACCGACGGCACGCCGTTGGCCAGCAGGGCACGGGACACGTTGACCCCCTTGCCGCCGGGGTCGAGGTGAGCGGTGGCAGCCCGGATGACCTCGCCCCGGGTGAGTGAGTCGACCTCCACGGCCCGGTCGAGGCTGGGGTTGAGGGTGACGGTGACGATCATGCCCGGCCCGCTCTCATGCGCGGGCCACCCGAACGCCTGTGGACTCCAGGTCACCGACCAGGTCGAGGTCGGCACGGTTGTCGGTGATGAGCAGGTCGACGTCGGCCAGCTCAGCGAATCGGGCCAGATAGTCGTTGCCGAGCTTGGTGTGGTCGGCGACCACCACCGTGCGGCGGGCCGCACGGACCATCGCCCGCTTCACCGCAGCTTCGGACGGGTCCGGGGTGGTCAGCCCCCGCTCGACCGAGATGCCGTTGGTGCCGATGAACGCGACGTCGACGTAGAGGTCCGCCAACGGTGACAGCGCCCAGTCGTCGACGGTCGCCAGGGTCTTCCCGCGGACCCGTCCGCCCAACAGCAGGACGTTGAGGTTGGCATAGGTACCGAGGGTCGTGGCGATGACCGGCGAGTTGACCACGACGGTCAGCTCTCGGTCGACCGGCAGCAGTTGGGCCAGCCGGGCGGTCGTGGTGCCGGCGTCGAGGATGATCGCGCCCTCCTCCGGCACCTCGTTCAGAGCGAGTTTGGCGATGCGCTCCTTCTCCTCGATGAGCACCGCGTCACGCGCCGCCAGCGCGGGCTCGAACCCGAGCCGTTCGACCGGAATCGCTCCACCGTGGACTCTGCGCAGCACCCCGGCCCGCTCCAGGATGGTGAGATCGCGGCGGATGGTCTCCGCCGTCACGTTGAGCCCATCAGCCAGGCCGGCCACCTCGACCCGGCCCACATCCCGGGCGATGCGAAGGATCTCCTGCTGTCGTTCCTCGGCGTACATGTTGTTTCACCGCCGTTTCGTTTTGCTTGTGCTTTGTTTACGCCCGGCTGTGAGGGAAGTCAAGAGAGTGACCACAGAAACCCACACCCGGCGCGACGGTGATGGGGTTGTCCCTACGACTTTGGCGTCCGGTTACGGCGGTGGTGGACGATCAGCGCGACCGCGCAGAGCACCGCCACCAGGCCGAACGACGAGCTGACCCACTGGTTGGCCGCCGCGTTCGAGAGCACCGCCGACGGCCTGGTCGCGGTGCCGGCCGCGGTCGGTACGGCGGTCCTCGTGGCGGTGCTCGCCGCGTTGGTCGCCGCACGTCGGGTCACCGGGACCAAGCCGATCGAGGCGCTCGGTGAGATCGCTGTCGAGCCTCGGCCTAGCGGCCGGGTGCGGCTGATCGCCGGCGTGCTGACGCTGGCGGCGCGCGGCACGCCTGCTCACACCGTTGTTGCCGCGGGTGTGGCGGGTCAGCGGCTACCTGGCTGCGGCCAATCTGCGGGCCAACGCGCAGGGCATGGCGACTGTCCTGACCGTCCTCGTGCTGTCCGTGGGGTTCGGCGGCTCGGTCTGGTTCCTGCAGACCAACCTGGAGCGGCAGACCACCACGCAGAGCAGTACGGGAACCCTCGTCCGGACGCGGGAGTGACGACGCGCTGCGACAGGGGTCCGAGGTGGACCGCCGGCTTCGAGATCCTCTGGATCTCGGCACCGGCGGACCTGACACGGTGTGGCCCCCGAGTGTGCGGCTGCCTCCAAGTCAGCAGTGCCGATCCGCTAGTGACGCCGGTCATCAGCGCACGTGACGCGGTGTTACTGGTCGCGCCCAATCTCCGGCCGGCCGTCGATGTCGGCTGCGTCGCGTTACCTCCGTCACTTCGCTTGGCATCCGGAACGTCGTTCCGTATGTTGATTACCGGAACACCGCTCCGGTTGTCGGGCAACACTGAACCGGGCGGGCTGCCACCAAACCGTGGACGTTGAACGTCTGAAGGAGCAAACAGTCATGCAGTACCGCACCTTGGGTCACACTGGTGTGCAGGTCAGCACCCTCGTACTCGGCGCAATGAACTTCGGCAAGATCGGCAACACCACCCAGGAGGACGTCGCCGCCATCGTCGACGGCGCGCTCGATGCGGGGATCAACCTCATCGACACCGCCGACGCCTACAGCGGTGGCCAGTCCGAGGAGATGGTCGGCAAGGCCATCGCCGGCCGCCGCGACGACGTCGTCCTGGCCACCAAGGCGACGCTGCCGATGGGCGACGAGCGCAACCAGCGGGGCGGCTCGCGCCGCTGGCTGGTCACCGCGCTGGAGAACAGCCTGCGCCGCCTCGGCGTCGACCACGTCGACCTCTACCAGATGCACCGGTGGGATCCGACGACCAGCGACGACGAGACGCTGTCGGCGCTGACGGACCTGCAGCGCGCGGGCAAGATCCACTACTTCGGCTCCTCGACCTTCCCTGCCTACCGCATCGTGCAGGCGCAGTGGGCCGCCCGCGAGGGGCACCTGAGCCGTTACGTGACCGAGCAGCCGAACTACTCGATCCTGCAGCGTGGCATCGAGACCCACGTGCTGCCCGCGACCCAGGAATACGGCATGGGCGTGCTGGCCTGGAGCCCGCTGGCGTCGGGCTGGCTGTCCGGGGCGATCCGCGCCGACCAGGAGATCAGCACGAACCGCTCGGGCTTCATGCAGCACCGCTTC
Organism: Micromonospora sp. NPDC050795; assembly: GCF_044456785.1. Lineage (NCBI taxonomy): Bacteria > Bacillati > Actinomycetota > Actinomycetes > Micromonosporales > Micromonosporaceae > Micromonospora > Micromonospora sp. NPDC050795. The sequence goes on from NZ_JBITGE010000023.1 coordinate 78,020, forward strand.
GACGTCAGCATCCCCGCCAACCGCGCCAAGCTCGACGCCGTCGAGCAGCTCGCGAAGGTTGCCGACGAGGCTGGCCTCAGCATGATCCAGCTCGCGCTCGGCTTTGTCACCGCACACCCGGGCGTCACCAGCGCGATCATCGGTCCCCGCACCATGGACCACCTCAGCTCGCAGCTCGCCGCCGCGGACACGGTGCTCTCGGCCGACGTGCTGGACGCGATCGACGCGATCGTGGCTCCCGGCGTCGACCTCGCGGCCCACGAGAAGAACGACACCCCGCCCGCTCTGCTCGAGCCGGCGCTGCGCCGCCGCTGATCACTCGGCACGTCGGCGACCTGACGGCAGGCGGACGTACGCGTCCGCCTGCCGCTGACCCGCCGCGCCGCGTCGCGCGTTGGGTCGCGGATGAACTCATCACCCCGTCGACCGCATGACCGCCTGGCGGGCCGGTCTCGGTTGATCCGCGCAGCGGGCGGGTCAGGTGGTGGAGCGACTGATTCCGAGTGGCCGGGCACCGCCGGCCACTACGTTCAGCCGGTCGCGCGGAACGACGACCTCATGCGGTGCCGGACGGGCGTTCGCTGACCCTCTCGGCGATCGCTCGGCCCAGCTCCGCCGTCGTGCCGGTGCCCTGCAGGTCGGGGGTCAGAGGCGCCTGTCCGGGCCCGTACGCCAGGACGTCCTCGACCGCGCCGAGCAGATGGGCGGCGGCCTCCGGATGGCCGAGGTGCTCCAGCATCATCGAGCCGCACCAGATCTGGCCGATCGGGTTGGCGATGCCTTTGCCTGCGATGTCGGGTGCGGAGCCGTGCACGGGCTCGAACAGGCTCGGGTGCTCACGCTCAGGGTTGATGTTGGCGCTCGGGGCGATGCCGAGTGTGCCGGTGCAGGCCGGGCCGAGGTCGGAGAGGATGTCGCCGAACAGGTTGCTGGCCACGACCACGTCGAACCACTCCGGATGGAGCACGAACTGCGCCGCGAGCGCGTCGATGTGGAACTTGTCCAGGCGAACGTCGGGGAACCGCTCGCCCATCGCGGCCACCCGCTCGTCCCAGTACGGCATGGAGATGGAGATGCCGTTGCTCTTGGTGGCGGACGTCAGGTGCCGTTTCGGGCGACGGTTGGCCAGCTCGAAGGCGAAGCGCAGGACACGGTCGACGCCGATGCGGGTCATGATCGTCTCCTGCAGGACGGTTTCCCGGTCGGTGCCCTCGAAGATCCGCCCACCCACGCTGGAGTACTCGCCCTCGGTGTTCTCCCGGACGACGACGAAGTCGATGTCGCCCGGGAGCCGACCGGCCAGGGGGCTACGGACGCCGGGCATGAGCCGGCAGGGGCGCAGGTTCACGTACTGGTCGAAGACCCGCCGGAACCGCAGGAGGCTGCCCCAGAGCGAGACATGGTCGGGCACGACCTCCGGCCAGCCCACCGCGCCGAAGTAGATGGCGTCGTAGCCACGCAGCGTCTGTTCCCAGTCGGGCGGCAGCATGTCGCCGTGCCGCTGCCAGTAGTCGGCGCTGGCGAAGTCGAAGCTGTCGAAGTCGAGCGTCAGGCCGAAACGGCTCGCCGTGGCGTGCAGCGCGTCGAGGCCGGCCGGCACGACCTCCTTGCCGATGCCGTCACCGGGGATGACGGCGATCCGGTGCGTGGTCACGGCACCTCCCGAAGCGCTGCGAGGCCGCCCTGCGAGTCCTCGAGTGCGATGCGCTCCGCGGCGGCGGAGTCACCCGCGCGGAGCGCCCGGACCAGCGCCCGATGGCTGGTGTATCGCTCCAGGCCGAACGTGTTGTCCTCCGCCACCCGTTGCAGAAGCAGCTCGCGACGCTGCGGGCGGGAGAACACGCGGCTCTGCTCGAGCATCCGGATCAGCACCGGGTTGTGCGCGCAGGCGCTGACCGTGTCGTTGAACTGCTGCATGCTGTCGAGCAGCTCGGTGAGGTGCCGTTCGACCGGCCCGCCCTGCCCCGACCGCTCCTTGAGGAGGATCAGCAGGTCGTCGGCGCGGTCGAGAATGGCGTCCAGCGCGTCGAGCTGCTCGGCGGTGGCGTGTCGGGCGGCGAAGCGGGCGACGAGGCCACGCAGGCCGACCTCCACCTCGGCGAGGTCGTCGATGGCGGCGTCGCGGATGGCGGCGACCAGCACGGTACGCGGGCCGATCCGCTCGATCAGCCCGTCGAGCTCCAGCCGGCGTAGGGCCTCGCGGACCGGTGTCGGGCTGACCGCGAGGCGCTCGGCCATGCCGCGCTCGGTGACCTTTTCTCCCGGCGCGAGTTCGCCGGTGGCGATCGCGGTGCGGACCTGTCGGTACGCCTGATCGGCGAGCGTCCCGGCTGTCGTCATGGACGCACTCTAGCGCATGACACAGCAAGTTCGTTTGCAACTGTTGACGAGTTTGCTACAGCAATTTAACGTGACCGGGGACACAAGGAGGTGGACGTGTGTCCAACCGGCGGATCACGTTCTTCATAGCCCTCGCACTCTTCGCGCAGGAGTCGACCTGGAACTTCTATGACAATCAGGTGCCCGTGCTGCTGCGCGAGCACGTGGCGAGCGCGGCGCTCGTGGGCGCGCTGATGGGGATGGACAACCTGCTGGGAATCTTCATCCAGCCCTGGATTGGCAACCGGTCCGACAACACCCGGACCCGGTGGGGGCGGCGAATCCCGTACCTCGCGGTGGGCATGCCCCTGGCCGCGCTGGTCTTCGTCCTCCTGCCGTGGACCACGTCGCTGGCCACGCTGGTCGTGGTGATGTTCTGTTACGCGCTGATCGCCAACACCACACGACCGCTGGCGGAGTCGTTGGTGCCGGACTTCCTGCCCCCGCAACGGCGCAGCCGGGCGAACGCCGTCGTGAAGATCGCGACCGCACTGACCATCATCGTCGCGTCGCTGATCAGCCTGCTCGTGGTGGACGAGCATCCAAGGGCGGCCTTCGTCATCCCGTCGGTGATCATGCTGGCCGCCACGGTCGTGCTGCTGGCCAACGTGCGCGACAGCCAGTCGGCGGCCTACCAGGCCGCGGTGGCCGAGGAGGCCTCCGCCGGTCCGGCCGCGGTCAGCCAACCGCTGCGGCAGATCGTCGCCGGACTGTTCACCGACCAGGACCGCCGCCGGCTCCTGCTGCTGCTGACCGTCCTGCTCTTCGGCGGGGCATGGTTCGCCTCACGGTCGCTGATCACGCCGTACGGCATGGAGGCGCTGGGCCTCAGCCGCGGCGAGGCGGGCGGGCTCACCCTGCCCAGCGGCATCGTCTACGTGGCTGCGGCCTATCCGGCCGCGCTGCTGGCCGAGCGCTTCGGACGACTGCGGATCATCGCCGTGGGCATCACCGTCTTCGCCGTCGCGCTGGCGGCGGGCGCCATCGTGCAGACCGCCACCAGTACGGTCGTCGCGTTCTGCGTGGCCTCGGCCGGCGCCGCCGCCTTCACGATCAACGCGGCGGTGGCGCTGTGGAACCTGGCACCGTCCAGCCGGGTGTTCGGGGCCTACACCGGCCTGTACGCGGTCACCTGGTACCTGGGCGGTTTCGGCGGCCCCGCCCTGATCGGCGCGGTGATCGACCTGGTCGGCTGGGACGGGATGCTGCTCTACATCGCCGTGCTCGCCGTACTCGCCGTGCTCGTTGTCGTACGTCTCGAACGCCTGCAGCGTGTGCACCGGGCCAACCGGGCCGTCACCCTCACCGGAAGCGAATGATGTCGACCATCCTCATCACCACTGACTACCTCGCCCCCGGCGACGAGGTGGACACCTACCTGACCGGGCTCGGCTTCACGACGCGGCACGACCCCATGCGGGGACCACGCCGGCCGGAGCAGCTGATCGCGGCCCTGGCCGGCGTCGAGGGGGCGCTGATCGCCAACGAGCCGATGAGCGCGGAGGTGCTGCGTCAGGCATCGGACCTGCGCGCCGTGGTGCGTACCGGAGTGGGGTACGACTCCGTCGACGTGGCCGCCGCCGGGCGGCTCGGGATCAGCGTGAGCAACCTGCCCGGGATCAACGCCAACGCGGTGGCCGAGTACACCATGGGGTTGCTGCTCGCCCAGGCCCGGCACCTGGTGCCGATGGCCGCCGGGGTGGCCGCCGGCGGCTGGCCCCGCACCGACGGCCACGAGCTGCGCGGCAGGACGCTCGGTCTGATCGGGCGGGGCGCGGTGGCCCAGCGGGTGGCGCCGCTGGCCGCCGCCTTCGGCATGACGGTGCTGTGCACCGGCAGCCTGCCCACGCCGGTCGCCCGGGTCACGCTCGACGAGTTGCTGCGCGACGCCGACTTCGTGTCGGTCCACACCGCACTGACCCCGCTCACGCGCCATCTCATCGACAGCGCAGCGTTGGGCCGGATGAAGCCGGGCGCACACCTGATCAACACCGCACGCGGGCCGCTCGTCGACGAGGTCGCCCTGGTCGAGGCGGTCCGGTCCGGCCGGTTGGCGGGCGCAGCCCTCGACGTGGTGGACGTGGAGCCGCTGCCCGCCGACAGCATCCTGCGCGGCGTGGCCGGCATCACTGTCTACTCGCACATGGCCGGGCAGACTGCCGAGGCCCGGCTGGCCGCGGGGATGGAGGGTGCCAAGGAACTCGTCGCCGCCCTGGATGGCCGGCCGGCCCACTCGCTCACCGAACTGAAGGAGCCGGCATGACCACCAGGACAGCGGACGCGGACGTGATGGTGATCGGCGCAGGCCTCGCCGGGCTGGTGGCCACCGCCGAACTCGTCACCGCCGGCCGGTCCGTCCTGCTGCTCGACCAGGAGCCCGAGCAGAGCCTCGGCGGCCAGGCGTTCTGGTCGTTCGGCGGGCTGTTCCTGGTCGACTCACCCGAGCAGCGCCGGATGGGCATCCGCGACTCGACCGAGCTCGCCTGGCAGGACTGGCAGGGCAGCGCCGGGTTCGACCGCCCCGAGGACGCGTGGCCACGGCGCTGGGCCGAGGCGTACGTCGACTTTGCCGCCGGCGAGAAACGCGCGTGGTTGCGGGGTCTCGGCGTCAAGATGTTCCCCATCGTCGGCTGGGCCGAGCGTGGGGGCTACGACGCCACCGGACACGGCAACTCGGTGCCCCGCTTCCACGTCACCTGGGGTACCGGGCCGGGCCTGCTCGAACCCTTCATCGCGATCGTGCGGGAGGCCGCCGGACGCGGCCTCGTCCGGTTCGCCTTCCGGCACCGGGTCGACGCACTGACCGTCAGCGACGGCGCGGTGGTGGGCGCCACCGGTCACGTCCTGGAGCCCAGCGACGCCGCCCGCGGCACCGCCAGCTCGCGGGAGGAGATCGGCGACTTCGCCTACACCGCGCAAGCCGTCATCGTCACCTCCGGCGGCATCGGCGGCAACCACGACCTGGTCCGCCGCAACTGGCCCACACGGCTCGGCACCCCGCCCACACACATGATCAGCGGCGTGCCCGCCCACGTGGACGGCCGCATGGTGACCATCACGCAGGACGCCGGCGGCGCCGTGATCAACCCCGACCGGATGTGGCACTACGTCGAGGGCATCCAGAACTGGAACCCCATCTGGGACAAGCACGGCATCAGGATTCTGCCCGGGCCGTCCTCCGTCTGGCTCGATGCGCGCGGACGACGGCTGCCGGTGCCGCTCTACCCCGGATTCGACACCCTCGGCACGCTCGCCCACCTGCGCACCACCGGCCACGACCACAGCTGGTTCATTCTCACCCAGAAGATCATCGAGAAGGAGTTCGCGCTCTCCGGCTCCGAGCAGAACCCGGACCTGACCGGTCGCAGCGTCAAACAGGTACTCGGCCGCCTCCGTGGCGGCGCACCGGCACCGGTGGAGGCATTCAAGCAGCAGGGCGCCGACTTCGTCGTGGCCAACCGGCTGGACGAGCTGGTGAAGGGCATGAACGCGCTCACCGACGAGCCTCTGCTCGACCCGCTCGACATCCAGCGCACGATCGAGGCACGCGACCGGGAGCTGACCAACAGCTTCACCAAGGACATGCAGATCGCCGCCATCCGCAACTTCCGAAACTACCGGGGTGACCGGCTCATGCGGACCGCGGCGCCGCACCGGTTCCTCGACCCGAAGGCCGGGCCGCTGATCGCCGTGCGCCTGCATGTGCTCACCCGCAAGACCCTGGGCGGCCTGCACACCGACCTCGACGGTCGGGTGCTGGACGGCACCGGCCAGCCGGTGCCCGGGCTCTACGCCGCCGGCGAGGCCAGTGGATTCGGCGGTGGCGGCATGCACGGCTACCGCGCGCTGGAAGGCACCTTCCTGGGCGGCTGCCTCTTCTCCGGCCGCCAGGCCGGCCGCGCCGTGGCCACCACCGTCGGATGACCGGCTCGTACCCGCGAAATGAGGAAACCGTGACCCGCGACCGCGTACGCATTCTCGTGCCCTCCGGCATGCTCGGCTCGGGATTCCCGCCCGAGATCGTTGACCGTGGACTGGAACTCGGTGCCGACGTCATCGCCGTGGACGGGGGGTCCACCGACTCCGGCCCGTACTATCTGGGCACCGGCACGGCCAAGACCACCGCCGCGGCCGTGGCCCGCGACCTGCGCCTCCTGCTCCGGGCGGCGGCGAAGGCGCGCATTCCGCTGATCGTCGGCTCGTGCGGCACCAGCGGCACCGACTCCGGCGTGGACTGGGTGGCCGGGATCGCCCGCGGCATCCTGGCCGAGGAAGGGCTGGACCTGCGGGTCGCCACCATCTACAGCGAGCAGCGGGCCACCGACCTCAAGGACCATCTCGACAAGGGCCGGATCCACCCGCTCCCGCCGGCCGGTGACCTCGACCCCGCGACGTTGGACAGCTGCCAGCACATCGTCGCGATGATGGGCCACGAGCCGATCGCTGAGGCGCTGGCGGGCGGCGCGGACGTGGTACTGGCCGGGCGCGCCACCGACACCGCCCTGGCCGCCGCCTTCCCGCTGATGGCCGGCATGCCGGCCGGCCCGACCTGGCACGCCGCAAAGATCATCGAGTGCGGCGCGCAGTGCACCACGAACCCGCGCTCCAGCGGTGTCTTCGCCACCATCGACGCCACCGGCTTCACCATCGAGCCGCTCGACCCGGCCGTCGCCTGCACGCCCACCTCGGTCGCGGCGCACATGCTCTACGAGACCGCCGACCCGTTCTCGATGCGGGAACCGGCCGGCACGCTGATGGTCGCCGACGCCACCTACCGGGCCCTGGACGAGCGGCGGGTACGGGTGGAGGGCTCCCGGTTCGAGCCGGCCCCGTACACGAACAAGCTTGAGGGGGCCCGGATCACCGGCTACGAGACAATGTCGTTCACCGCCATCCGGGACCCGCACATCCTCGGCCAGATCACCACCTGGGCGCAGCTGCTGCGCCGGGTCACCGAGGATCGGGTCGCCCAGACGCTCGGGCTCGGTGCCGACGACTACGCCTTCGACATTCGCCTGTACGGCTACGACGCGGTGCTGGAGGCAAAGGACCCGGACACCCGGACACCCCGTGAGGTCGGGGTGATGCTCCTGGTCAGCGCCGTGGATCAGCAGACGGCCACCGCCGTCGCGAAGATCGCCAATCCGCTCATGCTGCACCTGCCCACGCCCGACATGGACTACCTGCCCAGCCTGGCGTTCCCCTACTCCCCCGCAGAGACCGAGCGCGGGGCAGCGTACGAGTTCGTCCTCAACCACGTCGTCGACGTCGACTCCCCCACCAGCCTCTTCCGCATCCACCTCCCGGAGGACAGCGATGCCCGCTAACGCCCACCCCCGCACCGTCGCCGACCTCGCGCTGGAGGTTCGGTCGAAGAACGCCGGCCCGTTCTGGGTGACGATGGAGCTGTTCATGCGCGACACCGCCGGGTACGCCGTGGTAGCCGACCCGGGCTTCCTGGACGCGCCGCTGATCGCCCGCCTCTACGGCGTACCGGCTGACGCCATCCGCATCTTCCGGATACCGGCGCTGAACGTCGTCAAGATTTCGTTCCCGCGCCCCGTGGCGCAGGGCAGCCTGCGCGACCGCGACATCCACGCCGGGCAGCACCATGTACCCCTGGCCATGCTCCCGCTGCCGGAGTCGCACTGAGACCAGTGCCGACCGGGTCAGCGGGAGCCTCCCGATCGCGCGGCCGGGGCCGGCGGACGCCCGTGCCGGCAGTGATCCACCTCGCAGTACTTGCCTCTCACGTTAGCGTGAGGTTTTAGCGTGGTGGCATGCAGATCAACGGCTCAACAGCTCTCGTGACCGGTGCCAACCGCGGGCTCGGCAAGGCCTTCGCCGAGGCACTCCTGGCCCGCGGCGCCACCGTCTACGCGACCGCCCGTCGCGTGGAAAGCATCGACATCCCCGGTGCCGTCGCCCTCCAGATGGACATCACGGATCCAGCGTCCATCGAGGCCGCGGCAGGCAAGGTGGGCGACCTCGACATCCTCGTCAACAACGCCGGCACCTCCACCGAAGCCCCACTGCTCGGCCCCTCCCTGGAGAACATCCGCCACGACTTCGACACCAACTTCTGGGGCACCCTCAACGTCACCCGCACCTTCGCGCCGAGGCTGGCCGGTGGCGCCATCCTCAACGTCATCTCGGCGCTGAGCTGGTACACCTTCGCCCCCGGCAGCAACGGCTACGCCGCCTCCAAGGCCGCGGAGTGGTCCCTGACGAACGGCATCCGACTCGAGTTGGCCGGCCAGAAGACTCTGGTCACCGCCCTGGCGCTGGCGATCGCCGACACGGACATGATGGCCGGCATCGACATTCCCAAGCTCCCGCCCCACGAGGTGGTCAGGCAGGCTCTCGACGGGCTGGAGGCGGGCAAGATCGAAGTCATCGCCGACAAGCCCACCGCCAACGTCAAGGCCTCCCTCTCAGGCGACCCCGCCCTCTTCTACGCCGACATCACCGGCAACCTCTTCAGGTGACGTCGCCTGGGGCACCGCGGATCAGGTCCCGGTCGCCTCGGGCGGATCCTCTGGACGCGGTCATGCTGCCCGACGAAGTGCTCTCAGTTCGCCGGGATGCCGGCCCGGTGCGCCAACAGGCCCGCCTGGGTGCGGTTGTCGCAGCCGAGCTTCTCCAACAGTCGGGAGACGTACCCCTTGACCGTCGCCTCGGAGAGGCGCAGTCGTCGGGCGATCTGCTGGTTGGAGCGGCCGGCGCCGAGACAGCCGAGGACCTCGACCTCCCGGGCGGTGAGCGTGGCGACCAGTTCGCGGACCCGTTCTCCGCCGTGCCGGCTCAACACCAGCCGCTGGGTCGCGGTCGGGGACAGCACCGTGTGCCCGGCGGCGGCGACCCGTACCAGGTTGACGAGATCCTCCGGCGCCGTCGACTTGAGGAGGAAACCGACGGCACCCGCCCGCATCGCCCGCAGCACGTACTCGTCGAGGTCGAACGTGGTCAGCGCGACGATCCTCGGTGGCGCCGAGGACCGGTTGAGGTGCTCGATGGCGGTGAGCCCGTCGACGCCCGGCATCCGCAGGTCCATCAGGACCAGGTCCGGCCGGTACCGGGTCACCGCCTCCACGGCCTCCGCGCCGTCGTACGCCTCGCCGACGACCTCGACGTCGGGGGCCACTTCGAGAATCGTCCGCAGGTAGGCGCAGACCATCCGTTCGTCGTCGACGAGCAGGATCCGGATCATCGCGGCACGTACCCGGGAAGGGTGGCCCGCACCACGAAGCCGCCCTCCGGGGTCGCCGCGGCGGCCAGGGTGCCGCCCAGCACGTCGACCCGACTTCGCAGGCCGGCCAGGCCGCAGCCCCCGCCGGCGGCGGCGAGGTCCGGGTCGGGGGCACGGTCGGGCCGGTCGTTGGTCACTGTCGCGCGGACCTGATCCGGCTGATAGCGGATCGACACCGTCACCTGCGAGCCCGGGGCGTGCTTGTGCACGTTCGTCAGCGATTCCTGCACCACCCGGAAGAGGGTGCGCCGCATGGCCGGTGCCAGCGCCGACGGGTCACCCTCCTCGTCGAGACGGACCGGTAGACCGACCGCGCGCGAGTCGGTCACGAGATCGCTCAGGTCGCCCTCCGCAGCCGGGTCCTCCGTCGCGACGCGGGTCGTCGGTGGGTCGCCGTGCCGCAGCACGCCCACCAGGTCGCGCAGCTCGGCCAGCGCCTGACAGCCCGTCGTTCGCAACTCCTCGGCGGCGCTGCGAACGGCGGGATCCGTGGTGCTGGTGCCCAGCGCCCCGGCGTGCAGCACCATGAGGTTGATCCGGTGGGTGACCACGTCGTGCATCTCGCCGGCAATCCGGAGCCGCTCGTCGCTACGGGCCTGCTCGGCAAGGAGCAGCCGCTCCTGCTCGGCGCGTTCGGCGCGGTCGAGCAGCTCCGCGACGAGCCGGCGGCGGGCACTCACGTAGAGGCCGAGCAGGGCCGAGATGGCCAGCAGTCCGGGCCCGCTGAACGGGTCGTCGACCGTCCACAGCCGCGCGCCGAGCAGCCAGCACACCCCGAGCACCGCGATCACCGCCCAGGACCGCCGGCGGTCGCGACCGTAGACGATCACCGCGTACGGCACGAGGAAGACTGCCGACGCCGGCACCAGCAGGCTGACGCCGGCGATGACCAGAGCCATCGGGTACGGCCGGCGTCGGCGCAGCAGCAGGTTGGCCGCCGCGGCGACCTGCACCACCGCGTAGACCCAGACGGGTGCCGGGAGATGCCTCGACCCGGCGCTCGGAAAGGCGACCTCACGGGCCACGCCGGCCGCCGCCGCTACGACGACCAGCAGCACGTCGACGGCGAGCGGCGGCACCTTCCGGCGGTCCACCGCGCTCATGCGTTGCACGTTAGCCGGGCCGGCCAGGATCGGCGCGGCGAGCAACAGCAGTAGCGACGAAGGAACCGGGGGACGCGACGAAGGTAGGTCGCGGAGGCGACCTCCGGGCCTGTCCCGACCGGACACGACCGCGGTGGCATTGACGGATGGCACACTCGACCGATCCCGTGGCGCAACCGGCTGGGCCCCACCGCATCGACGAACTTGACGCGCTGCGTGGGCTCGCGCTCCTCGGCATCGTCATGTTCAACATCGTCCAGATGACCCACCTGACCCGGGTTTCCGGGCCGGCCGATGAGCACGTCGGCGCGTACCTCTGGGAGCTGCTCTTCGTCCAGCGGCCGTTCCCGATCTTCTCGCTGCTCTTCGGGATCAGCTTCTCGCTCTTCCTGCGGACGGCGGCTCGGCGCACCGACCGGCCCCGACTGGTGCTGCTGCGCCGGCTGCTCTGGCTGGGTCTCTTCGGCGCGCTGCACACCCTGATCCAGCCCGGTGAGGTGCTGAAGTTCTACGCCGTGTTCGGGCTGGTCGTGCTCCTGCCGGCGTCGTACCTGTCCCGGCGCTGGGCGCTCGGGCTGGGCATCGTGTTGACCCTCGCCGCCGCGCTGACCTTCAACGGTGTCTTCATCATCCCGGGGCTCTTCCTGCTCGGCCTGGCGATCGCGGAGTACGGCATCCCGGACACGCTGCCGTCTCGGGGCCGGCACCTCGCCCTCGCCCTCGCCGTCGCGGTGCCGGTAGCCGCGGTCATGGGCTGGTTGCAGTTCCGGGCTGGAGTCGGCCTGACGGCCAACTACCGCATCCTGCCGGCCGGCCTCGCCTTCGCCTTCCTCTTCACCGTCGGTTTCCTGCTGCTGATGCGAACCGCCCTGCGACGGCCGCTCGGCGCGCTGCTGTCGCCGCTCGGTCGGGTGGCGCTCACCAACTACGTCGCCGCGTCGTTCCTGATCGTGGCCGGTGACGCGCTGCTCGACATCGGTTCCCGGTCCTCCTACTCGGCCGTCGTCGGACTGGGCCTGGCGATCGGGGTCGTGCAGGCGATCTTCAGCGTGCTGTGGCTGCGCTGGTTCCGGTACGGCCCGCTCGAATGGCTCTGGCGGTGCCTCACCTGGTGGCAACGGGTGCCGATCCGCCGCGCCTGATGCGGCGACGGCCGATAGAACCTGGGTACCACCGGCGGATCGGAAGAGCCGACTGCGGTACCACGATGAGGGCTGCGCCCAGACCTAGCGTGGTGAGCATGATTCAGGTACGTGAGGTAACCAAGCGGTACGGCGCGAAGACGGTCGTCGACCAGCTGTCATTCACCGCGAAGCCCGGACAGGTCACCGGCTTCCTCGGACCCAACGGCGCCGGCAAGTCGACGACCATGCGGATGATCGTCGGTCTCGATGCGCCGACCTCGGGCGACGTGCTGGTCAACGGCAAGCCCTACACATCGTCGAAGGCACCGCTGCACGAGATCGGCGTGCTGCTCGAGGCCAAGGCCGTGCACCCGGGGCGCACGGCGGTCAGCCACCTCCTCTCCATGGCTCGGACGAACGGCATTCCGCGCTCACGCGTCGATGAGGTGCTCGACCTGGTCGGCCTCTCGGCCGTCGCCCACAAGCGGGTCGGCGCATTCTCCCTCGGCATGGGCCAGCGGCTCGGCATCGCCGCCGCGCTGCTCGGCGACCCGGCCGTGGTGATGCTCGACGAGCCGGTCAACGGCCTCGACCCCGAGGGTGTCCTCTGGGTGCGCAACCTGCTCACCGGCCTGGCCGCTGAAGGCCGCACCGTGATGCTGTCCTCGCACCTGATGAGCGAGGTCTCGCGGATCGCGGACCACCTGGTCATCATCGGCCGGGGCAGACTGCTGGCCGACACCACCGTGGCCGACTTCGTGACCGCCGAGGGGGTCCGGGTCGTCACGCCCGCCCCGGACGCGCTGCGCACGACGATTGCCGGCCCGGGCATCACGGTCACCTCGACAGGTGCCGAGGAACTGCTCGTCGCCGGCGCCTCCGCCCGCGTCATCGGGCTGGCCGCGGCCGCCCGCGGCATCCCGCTGTTCGAGCTCACACCGCAGAACGCCTCGTTGGAAGAGGCGTTCATGGACCTGACCCGCGACGCTGTTGAATACGAGGCCGCCCGATGAAGATCACCCCTGGTGGCGTCACCGCCGCCGAATGGACCAAGTTCTCCTCCCTACGCTCCACCTGGATCACGACCGGCATCTCCGTCTTCCTCCTGATCGCCTTCGGCATGATCGCCTCGGCGTCCTTCTCGGGCGACACCATGAGCTCGGTGGACCTGGTCCTGTCCGGCAGCGTCCTGGCCGCCCTGTCCGTCGGTGTCCTCGGCGTGCTCCTGGGCGCGAGCGAATACACCACCGGCATGATCCGGGCGACCCTCGCCGCGGTACCGCGCCGGTTGCCGGTGCTGCTCTCGAAGAGCCTCGTGGCTGGCTCGGCCGCCTTCGTCACCATGACCGTCGGCGCTTTCGCCGCCTTCGCCGCAGGGTCGGCCGTACTCAACGACAACGTCGACGCCTCGGGCCTCGCTGACGACGGTGTGCTGCGGGCCCTGCTCGGCGCCGGCGTCTACCTCGGCCTGGTCGCCGTGCTCGGCGTCGCGCTCGGCATGCTCGTCCGCTCCAGCGCCGGCGCCATCACCATCCTTGCCGGCCTGCTGCTGATCGTGCCCGGCCTGGCCCCGCTGCTGCCAGACTCGATCGCCGACGCCGTCACCCCGTACCTTCCCAGCAACGCGGGCTGCGCCGTGATGGCACTGGCTCCCACGGACGGCACGCTGGGTCCGTGGGCCGGTCTCGCGGTCTTCGCCGGGTACGTGGTCGTGACGCTCGCTGCCGCCGCTTATCGGCTCAAGAAGACCGACGCGTAAGGGAGACTCGGGCGATGAGCACGCAGGGATGGCTCGTGGACCGGCAGGCACGGCTGCGGGCGTTCGACCGGCGCCACCCGTGGGTCACGGACACCCTGGTAGCCGTCCCGATCGTGCTCTTCAGCATCCCGAACGTCATCGAGAAACCCCTGTCGGCGACCATCGCGACCCTGGTGCTGCTGCCACCGCTCTACTGGCGGCGGCGGTACCCGTTCCCGGCGTTCCTGGCCACCGCAGCCACCGACCTGCTCCTCAGCGGGCTGGGCATCAGCGTCGGCGCCGGGGTGATCCTGCTGGTGGTGCTCTTCGGGGTGGCCTCCCGAGGTACCTGGCGGTCGCTGGCCTGGGCGTCCGGGATCACGGTGGCCCAGCTTCTCGCTGAGATCTACCTGTTCGGGTCGGTCACCCAGAACCGCACTCTCACGTCGTTGCTGGCTCTCGGGGCGACAGTGGCGGCGGTCGCGTCCGGCGTCGCGGTGCGCACCCGCCGGGCGTACCTCATCGCCCTGGAGGACCGGGCCGCCCGCCTCGAGATCGAACGGGATCAGCAGGCCCGCCTGGCCGTCGCTGAGGAGCGGGCCCGGGTGGCCCGGGAGATGCACGACATCGTCGGCCACCACGTGTCAGTGATCGTCGGCCTCGCCGACGGCAGCGCCGCCCTCGCCAGATCGCGGCAGGAGCAGACCGCCGAACCGCTCCGGCTGATCGGCGAAACCGGCCGCCAGGCGCTCGCGGAGCTGCGCCGGGTGCTGGGCGTGCTGCGCGGGGAGGACACCGATCCGCAGCTGAGGCCGCAGCCCGGCATCGACGATCTCGACCGGCTGCTGCCGAGCGTGCGGGCAGCCGGGCTGCCAGTCACCTACTCCACCTCGGGCGAGCTGCACACCCTCAGCAAGGGGCTGCAGCTCGCGGTCTACCGCATCGTCCAGGAAGCGCTCACCAACATCCTCAAACACGCCGGACGGGGCGCGACCGCCGACGTGAGTCTCAGTGTCTCCGACGGAGAGGTACGGATCCGCGTGCGCGACAACGGCCGGGGCGCCCCCGCCGCCCCGAGCCACGGTCTGCTCGGCATGCGTGAGCGCGGGGCCATGTACGGCGGGGTGGTGACCGCCGGCCCGGCCGAGCACGGCTGGGTGGTCGACGTCGTCCTCAAGGAGCCCGCATGACAACAGTGCTGATCGCCGACGACCAGCCGCTGCAGCGCATGGGTTTCAAGATGCTGCTCGATGGAACCCCCGGAATGACCGTGGTAGGCGAGGCCTCGGGCGGCGCCGAGGCGGTCCGGATGATCGACCAGAGCCGCCCAGACGTGGTGCTGATGGACGTTCGCATGCCCGGGATGGACGGCATCGAGGCGACCCGGCGCATAACGGCGGCCGGCTCGCGCACCCGCGTCCTGATCCTGACCACCTTCGAACTGGATGAATACGTCTATGCCGGGCTGCGGGCCGGGGCGAGCGGCTTCCTGCTCAAGGACGCCCGGCCCGAAGAGCTCATCGCGGCCATCCGCGCCGTGGCTGCCGGCGACTCGGTCGTCGCTCCCAGCCTGACCCGCAAGCTGATGGACGCCTACCTACAGGAATCGGCGCCGGCACGTCCGAGGATCCCCGCCTGGGCACGCTGAGCGAGCGGGAACGCGAGGTGCTCGAAGCGATCGGCCAAGGCGCCACCAACACCGAGATCGCCGAACGCTTCACGCTGACCGAGTCGACGGTGAAGAAGCACGTCGGACGGGTTCTGTTCAAGATCGGCGCCCGCGACCGGATCCAGGCGGTGATCTTCGCGTACGACAACGGCCTGGTGCACCCTCGCTGACGGGCGGCAGGGCAGGGGCGCCAGAAGGCATGGATCGGGCCGTACGGGACCGCTCTGGTGGCGCCGTCCTCACCTGCTCCGGCCGGCGCCACGCGTCGAGCGTCTTTCGCCGATCAGATGCCCGCCCAGCAGGGCCTGCCTGGGTCACAGCACGCGGGTGTGGGTGTCGGTCAGTCCGGCGGCCGCTCGGGCCGTCGACGCACAATCGCGGTGTGGAGATCGGCCCGACCGACGGTCCGGTCAAGGTCAGTCACCTGCTCTCAGGGCATTGAGCACGGCCGTCACCTCGGGGCGTGACGCGGTCGGTCGCCGGACCCCGGCGGTGATGCGCCGGGTCAGCGGCGGGCTCAGCGCTCGGGTCACCACCCGGTATCGCGGGTCCACCGCCAGCTTCGGCAGCATGGTGATCGAGCGGCCGTTCTCCACATGCTGAAGGGCCAGCACGTAGTTGTTGAACCGACAGATCACCACGGGCTCGAAGCCGGCCTCCCGGCACAGCCGAGTGGACAGCTCGGACATGTACGAGCCGGCGACGTCGAACGTCCAGCGCTGCTGCGCGCAGGCCTCCAGTGCGACCGACTCAGCGCTGGTCAGCGGATGCTCCAGGGGTAGCACGAGCACGATCGGGTCGGTGGCGAGCGGCACCAGATGTATCTCCGGGGAGAGCTCGGCGCCGGCGAAGTCGGCCGTCGTGATGATCAGGTCGACGTCGCCGCGACGCAGCGCCGGCATACTCTCGTGCGGCTCCAGCTCCAGCAACACCACGCTCACATCCGGGTGTCGGGCCGCGAGACGAACAAGTGCCGGTTCGGCGAGGGCCTGCACCGCACTCTGGAACGCGGCCATGGTGACCGTGCCAGCCGGCTCGTCGGCGAGGCGGCGCAGCTCCGCCTCGGCCTCGTCCATGGCTGCGAGGATCTCCCGAGCCCGGCCGGCGAGCAACATCCCGGCCGCAGTGAGGCGCACCCTCCGCCCGGTGCGTTCCAGCAGCGCGACCCGGGTTTCCCGTTCCAGCGTGGCCAGCTGCTGCGACACCGCCGACGGGCTCAGGTTGCCGCGCTGCGCGACGGCCCGGACGGTGCCGTAGGTCGCCAGGTCGGCGAGCAGGCGCAGCCGCCACGGATTCAGCGTCATGGCCGTCGACTGTACGGCTTTGCTTAACAGCGACAGCGGAAATGTGCGATGGACGTGTCTGTCCGGGCTGCCTAGCGTCGGTCCATGGCTGATTCGTTCTGGTCCGACGCCGATCGTCACCTGGTCCGCTACATCGGCGCGGGCAGCTTCGTACGGGAGATCATTGACCGCGCCGAGGGCAGTTTCGTCTTCACCGCCGACGGCCGCCGCCTGCTCGACTTCACGTCGGGGCAGATGAGCGCCATCCTCGGCCACTCTCACCCGGCCGTCGTAGCCACGATCCAGCGGCAGGCAGCCACTCTCGACCACCTGTTCAGTGGCATGCTGAGCCGGCCCGTGGTCGAGCTGGCACGCCGCCTCGCCGGTTCGCTTCCCGCGCCGCTGGAGAAGGTCCTGCTGCTCACCACCGGCGCGGAGTCCAACGAGGCGGCAATCCGGATGGCGAAGCTGGTCACCGGCCGGCACGAAATCATCTCGTTCGCCCGGTCCTGGCACGGGATGACGCAGGCGGCGGCGAGCGCCACCTACAGCTCGGGGCGCAAGGGGTACGGGCCCGCAGCGCCCGGCAACTTTGCCATCCCCACGCCGAACGCGTACCGGCCCGACTTCACCCTTCCCAGCGGAGAGCTGGACTGGCAGCGTCAGCTGGAGTTCGCGTTCGAGCTGTTCGACGCCCAGTCGGTGGGCAGCCTGGCGGCGTGTGTCGTCGAGCCGATCCTCAGCTCCGGCGGGGTGATCGACCTGCCGCCGGGATACCTCGTGGCGCTGCGCGACAAGGTGCACGAGCGGGGCGGGCTGTTGATCCTCGACGAGGCGCAGACCGGTCTGTGCCGCACCGGTGAGTGGTACGCGTTCCAGCGTGACGGTGTCGTGCCGGACATCCTGACCCTGTCCAAGACGCTCGGCGCCGGCCTGCCGCTGGCCGCTGTGGTGACCAGCCCGGAGATTGAGCAGACCGCGCACGAGCGCGGCTTTCTCTTCTTCACCACGCACGTCTCGGATCCGCTGGTGGCCGCGGTCGGCAACACGGTCCTGGACGTGCTGGAGGCCGACCGGCTCGATGAACAGGCGGCGCATCTGGGCGCGTACCTGCGGAAGGGCCTTCAGGAGATCAGCCAACGGCACCCTGTGGTCGGCGACGTGCGGGGCCGCGGGCTGCTGGTCGGGCTCGAGCTGGTCAGCGACCGGGAGTCGAAACGACCGGCCGACGCGCTGGGCGCGGCAGTGACAGGGCGTTGCCTGGAGCTGGGCCTGCACATGAACGTGGTGCAGCTGCCGGGCATGGGCGGCGTCTTCCGCATCGCGCCAGCGCTCACCTCCAGCCACGCGGAGCTGGATTTGGGCCTGGAAATCCTCGACCATGCACTCGCCGACGTGGTGCCGCAGTTCGGACCTTGATGCACCAGCCAGGGCTCGTGATTCGGATTGGGATGAATGACCACCGAGCGCACGGCGGGTGCTACCCAGGAGTGTCGTCCTGCCGGGCCGGCCCGAAGAGAGTCATGACGAGCGCCACGATGCTGAAGAAGCCGGAACCCAAGGCCAGCAGAAGCGAGGGTACAAAGGCAGATGGCGGTGGCACCCAGCCACCAAGCACCCAGGGCAGCGTGACAAGGACGACGACCGCGGCCGTGGTGGCGACTTCGTTGATGACGAACGCGGTCGATACAGCCGAGGCGCCGCGAGCGACTGTGCGGTAGGTCGTGTTGGCAGTCAAGGCAACCAGCACGACCGAGAGCGCGATGAAGGTGAGAGCACCCCAGAACGGCTCCAGGCCGGCGAGTGTGAGGGGCACGAGGAGCGGCATGGCTGACACCAAGAAGATCCAGCGCACTCCCGAGCGCATGTAGCGGTCGGCCGCGGCTGCGCCCTGGCGGTTCTTGTAGCGGTCGGAGTCGAGGTAGAAGAAGACTCCGACGAGAAGTGTGCCGACAAGAGCGGCGGAGACTTCTGCCATCGTCAGAAAGAACTCGTCACTGATTTCCCGCATCGCGACCGACTCCCTTCCGCATGGAAGATGTCCCGACGGCAGTCTCTCGGCCACCTTACGGCCGACCGAGGAGGGTTCGGGCCTGATTGCGGTCTCGGCTTTCCAGGTGCCAGGTCCATGCGTTCCGGCGCGAGTTGTCCGACGCACACACAGCACCATCAACACATGAGAACGCGTTTCGCGTGTGTGTCAGTCAGGTGTGGTGACCCATCGCCCCGGTGGGTCACACGCCGGTTCGCCCGTCGATGCACTCGCGCAGGAGGTCGGCGTGGCCAGCGTGCCGCGCATACTCCTCGATCACGTGAAGGAGCACGTCGCGTGTGGCGTGGCTGCCACCGTCGACCGGCACCTCGCGGCCCAGGTCGGCCTCCTCGAGGGCATCCAGCCATTCGTCGGCCTTGGCGATCTCGGCCTTCCAGGTCGCGAAGGCTTCCTTCACCACCGCTGGATCGGCGACCGCGCCCCCGAAGTCCCAATCCGGGTCGTCCTCGTGCTGGTAAAGGCACGGCGCGTCGGTCCGTCCTTGGAGTACCCGCTGGAACCATTGGTGCTCCATCTGAGCCAGATGGCGGACCAGGCCGAGCAGGCTCAGGGTGCTGGGCGGCACCGGGCGTCGGCCGAGCTGCTCGGCGTCCAGTGCGTCGCACTTCATTTCTATGGTGAGACGGTAGTTGCCGAGGTACTCCCGGTAGGTCGCCTTTTCACCGACGGGCTGACCGAAGGTTCTGGGGTCGTCCTCAGGGGCGGTCCACAATTTGCTCACGGCGCCACCCAAGCGCGGGCGGACGGTACCAGTCAAGCGAGTTGCGGTGTCCCGAATCCCACGGCCGCCGGGAGGAATTCTCCTATCCCGATCCAGCGCACACTCCGCATCCCTGTCTCGGACCATGAGGGCGTCCACGCGGTGCGCCCGCGTCCAGAATCAGCGTCGCCGCCCGCCTGGTGGACTCCTGTCGGATGTCGAACACTTCCCGCATGTCGGGCTGCGGGTGCGCATCCGGCACGGGGACCGGCATCCTGGCACCGGATCAATCTCCCCTGCGGCCGGGTCGCCGCCAGAGCCCGTTGCGGGCCGGCCAGGGGGCTGTGACACGGTTCCCGGTGAGGGCACCCGCGGTCGGCCGACCAGGGACAGTGCCGCCCACCGACGGGGCATACCCGATCGGCCCCCTGCTCACAACCGTCCTTCCCGCCGATCCGACGAGTCGCCCTGACATGTACCGCGAATCGCGCCACAGTGGACGCGGGTGACGCACGGGCGAGGCCACGGCCCTTGCCATCGCCGACCTACCGTGAGCACACCACCGCTCACAACGATGTCGCCCGGTGGCCGGCAGAACGGTCACGGACGCCAGCGCGTGACGGTCCGTGGTGCGCAAATCGGGGGAAGAACATATGGACATCAATATTCTAGGGCCAGTGCGGGCGCGCGTCGATGACCGGTCCGGCGGTCAGACCACGACCATGCGGGAGAGCGACCTGGGGGGCACCAAGCCCCGCACGGTGCTCGCCGTTCTCCTGCTCGCCAGAGACGGCGCGGTCGGCGACGACCGGCTCAGTGAGCTGCTGTGGGGCAGCCGGCCGCCCACCACCGCCATCGGGCAACTGCACACGTACGCCTCCCGGCTGCGCCGCGAGCTGGGCCGCGAGGTGCCGCTGCTGCGGGTCGGGCGGGGCTACCGGCTGATCAGTGAGCACCTGCGGGTCGACTACGCCGAATTTCTGCGCCTCACGACCGCAGGCCGGCAGGCGCTGGCCCAGGGGCATCCCGAGCGGGCCGCGTCGCAACTGCGCCGCGCCCTGCTCCTCTGGCGCGGAGACGCCCTCACCGACGTCACCTCCCACTTGGCGGCAGCCGAACGGCCACGACTGGAGGAGCTGCAGCTCGAGGCCCTGGAGGGCCGCGCGGAGGCCGACCTCCTGCTCGGGGAGCACGGCCGGCTGGTCTGCGAGCTGACCGGCCTGGTCGCCCGGTATCCGCTGCGGGAGCGGCTCCGGGCCCAGCTGATGATCGCGCTGTGTCGCTCGGGTCGCCAGGCCGACTCGCTCGACGTCTACCAGGCGGGGCGGCGGATCCTCACCGAGGAACTCGGCGTCGACCCTGGTCCCCTGCTGCAGGCAGCCCAGTGCGCGGTGCTCGCTGGCGGGACGGTGGCCAACGACGGCGCGGTGCTGGCCGGCGTCCGATAGGGACGCCGGTCAGGTGGCCACGCCGTGGCTTCGGAAGAGCTCGTCGATGGCGAGCTTGTCGAAGGTCTGTCCCTCGGCGAGTCGGCGCAGCACCAGCAGGCACGGCATGCCGAACTCACCACCGGGAAACGACCTGGGCCGGGTCGCGCCGACGCAGACCGACCACGCGGGTGCCTGCCCGCGCGGCAGTTCCACCCCGGTCTCCGCGTCGAAGACCCGGGTGCTGGCCGTCAGGATGACGCCGGCGCCGAGCTTGGCGCCGCGCCGTACCCGGCCCCCTTCCACCACGATCGACCGGGAGCCGACGAATGCCTCGTCCTCCACCACGACCGGTACCGCGGAGGCCGGTTCCAACACCCCGCCGATGCCCACCCCACCGGAGAGGTGGACGTTGCGGCCGATCTGCGCGCACGAGCCCACCGTGGCCCAGGTGTCCACCATGGTGCCGGCGCCCACCCAGGCGCCGATGTTGGTGTACGAGGGCATCAGCACCACCCCGGGCGCGTGGTGGCTGCCCCACCGGGCGATAGCGCCGGGCACCACCCGCACCCCGTCGAAGGTGCGCTTGAGTGGCAGCCGGTCGTGGTACCGGAACGGCCCGGCCTCGGACAGCTCCAGCCCGAGGACCCGGAATGCCAGCAGGATGGCGCGTTTCGCCCGCTGGTCCACGACCACCTCGTCGGTGACCGGATCGACGGCGGCGACCCGGCTCACCCCGCTGTCCAGTTGGTCCACCGCGGCGGTGACGACGGCATGGCCGGCCGGATCGTCGATGGTCAGCGTGTCCCGGCGGTCCCACAGCTCGTCGATCTCGGCCGGCAGGGGCGCCCCGGTCGGGGCGTTCGGCACGACGGTGGCGTCAGACATGCGCCGCCCTCCTCTGGTCGGAATCCAGCAGCCCCAGGGCACCCGCCCGGGGGGTGATCTCGGCGATGTCGCGGACGGCGGCGAAGCGGACGTGTCCCCGACCCGCCGGGCCGTATGCGCGGCCGGGCATCACCACGATGCCGGCGCGACTGGCAAGGTTCCTCGCCCAGGTGTCGCCGTCGCCGCCCGGCGCGGCGGTCCACACGAAGAAGCCACCGTCGGGACTCCGTACCGCCGCCCCGTTGACGGTGAGCAGTCGCACCAGGTCGGCCACCCGGGTGGCGCCCCGCTCGTGCTGGGTCCGGGCGTGCTCGTCGTCGCCGAGCAGGTACGCGGCCGACCGCTGGGCGGCCGCGCCCGCCATCAGCCCGGCCGCGCGGCGGCACGGCACCAACCGCTCCACCACGGAGGGATCGCCGGCGTAGAAGCCGACGCGCAGCCCCGGGCTGTTCGACCGCTTCGACAGGCTGTGCACGGCGAGGACCCCGGCGGCGCCGTGCGCCAACGCGGTCCGTGGCGACCCGGACCAGGTCGACTCGGTGTACGCCTCGTCGGAGATCACGAGCACGCCGTACCGTCGGCCCCAGGCGATGAGGGTGTCCAACGGTTCGAGCGCACCGGTGGGGTTGCTCGGGCTGTTCACCCACAGGCACAGCGCGCGGTCGCGTACCGCGGCAGGCAGCAGGTCGGGCCGCATGCGGTGGTCGGCGTCGGCCGGTACCCGGTGGGTGGCGAAGCCGGCGAGGCGCGCCCCGGTCTCGTACGCGGGGTAGCAGAGCTGCGGGACGAGCACCGTGTCACGCCCCGGCGGGACGAGTCCGGCGTCGCGCAGGAACAGCGGCAGGGTGGAGATGAACTCCTTGGCCCCGGCGCAGGCCGCGACGGCGTCCGGTGCGAGCGCGACCCCGAACCGGCGGCGCAGGTAGCCCGCGGCTGCCAGCCGCAGCTCTTCGGTCCCGGCACTGGGTGGATAGCCGGCCGGTTCCTGCCCGGGCGGCTCGCCGGGTGTCACCGGCGGCGGATCGGCGGGAACCCCCAGCGACAGGTCCAGCAGTGCCGACCCCGACCCGCGCGCCAGGTCGAGTAGCTCCTCGCGCGACGGCGGGGCGCTCAGCACGGCACCGCAACGCCGGACATGGCCACCAGCCCGGGGGCGGGCACCACGGCAGGCGGAAATTCGAGGGTGGCGAAGTGGTCGTGTTCATCCTCGGCCCGGCGGATCATCTCGATGCTGCCGTCGCGACGCAGAAGAAGCTCCTGCGGACGCAGGCGACCGTTGTAGGTGAAGCCCATCGAATGGCCGTGCGCACCGGTGTCGTGGATCAGCAGCAGATCACCCTCCCGCAGTGCCGGCAACGGGCGGTCCCTGCCGAACCGGTCGTTGTTCTCGCACAGCGGCCCGGTCACGTCCACCGACTCCGTGGGCCCGGCCGCCCGCGCGAAGGGCACCGTGATGTGGTGGTACGCGTCGCGGTAGAGCGCCGGACGCATCAGCGCCGTCATGCTGGCGTCCACCCCGGCGTACTCGCGCCACTTGGACATCCGGTTCACCACCCGGGTGGCGAGCACCCCGTGCGGCCCGGTAATGAAACGGCCGCTTTCGAAACACAGACGGGGCGCGGGCAGGCCGTACTCCTGCTGCCACCGGTCGAGACGCTCGCGGAGCGCCCGGCCGAGCGCGTCGATGTCGGCGGTCGGTTCGCCCGGCCGGTAAGGGATACCGATGCCACCGCCCAGGTTCAGCGTCCGCACCGCGACGCCCGTGCTGCGGTGCAGGGCGACGACCTGCTCCAGCAGCAGTTCGAGGGTGAGCAGCACCGGCGCTGCGGTGAGCGAGTTGGAGGCCAGCATCATGTGCAGGCCCACGGTGCGAACCCCGAGCGTCACGGCGCGCGCCACCACGTCGGTGAGCCGGTCGGCGGGGACGCCGAACTTGGCGTCGGCCGGGTCGCCGAGGAAGGTGTCCGCGTGCCGGCGGGAACCCCGGTGCGCGTCGTCGCCCGGGTTGACCCGGAACGCCAGGGTGTCCGGCACGGTGCCCAGTTCGGCGATCTTCTCGAGGACCGTTGCGTCGTCGACGGTGATCAGCGCGTCCGCGTGCAGTGCCGCGGTCAGCTCCGACCGGCTGGTGTTGTTCGAGTTGTAGCAGATCTGCCGGCCCCGCGCGCCGGCCCGCAGCGCCAGTGTCAGCTCGGGCCCCGAACTGACGTCGAAGCCGAAGCCGTGCCGGGCCAGGATGCGCAGGATCGCCGGATTGGGCAGCGCCTTGACCGCGAAGTACTCGGTGTAGCCCACCGACCGGAACGCCCGGTCGAAGGCCGCGCAGGTGTCGTCGATGCCCTGCTCGTCGTAGAGGTGGAACGGTGTGCCGAAACGCTCGACGGCGCGCGGTAGGGCGTCGTCCAGACGTGCCTGGAACGCGGGGCTCACGGGCATCTGTCGGGCTCGCTTTCTGCCAGGGGCGGGTGATTCGGGGTCAGTAGCCGAACCGGGCGATGATCACCGAGCGGACGCGGTCGCCGGAGAGGGGGCGTCGGTAGACGTAGCTGTCCACGCTGACGTCGTCGAAGCCGGCCAGCTGAGCCTGCTCCCGCAGGTAGTCGACGGCGAGCCAGTGGAAGCCGGTCACCCCCGGTGCCGCCTGGACCCGGCTGCCGTCGCGGGTGGCGTCGTTGGAGGCCACGAGGATGCCGCGGCCGTCCACGCCGAGCCAGCTCCGGACGTGCGCCAGGATCGGCAAGGTGGCGGTACGGGCGTCGTAGAGGTGGCCGAGCAGCCCGTCGAGATAGGCCACCGGCCACGGGTCGGTCGGTGTCCAGGTCGTCACGTCGGCTTCGATCGACCGCACGCCCTTGGCCGTTGACATGGTGACGGCCTCGGCCATCGCGTCCACCGCCAGCACCTCGACCCCGGCCGCGGCCAGGTGACTCTCCACCACCGCGTTGCCGCTGCCCAGGCTGACCAACCGGCGGCTGCCGGCCCGCGTCAGCTCACCGTTGAGCAGCTTGAGCATCCAGGTCCGATAGGCCGGCGAGTGGGTGGAGGGGGTGACCGAGTCGCCGCGCGCGCCCCCGGTCTCCCAGATGTCGAAGAGGCTGACGTCGTCGCCGGACCGCGAGCGGTAGAAGTCGGCGAGGTCGGCGAGTTGGTCGGGTCGGGTGTCGGTGGTCTCGATGGTCACAGCGGTCACCTTCGTTCGGCGGTAGCCGGCAGGGTCGGTGCGGACAGGACGTCCGCGAGCAACGGCACCAGGTCCTCCATGCCGCAGCGGTAGAAGTGGCCTCCGGGCAGGACCCGGAAGGTGAATGCGGCGGTCGTGAGGGCCGACCAGGCGGTCGTCAGCTCGTCGGTGACGAGCGGGTCGTCGGCGCCGCGAACCGCCAGGACGGGGCAGCCGACCGGCGCCGGCCCGGCCGGCAGGTAGCGGGCCGATGCCCGCACGTCGCCGACGAGGGCCCGCTCGACCAGCCGCCGGCCCAGCGGCGTCGCCCGGATCTGTGCCGGCAGACCGCCGAGGGCACCCACCCGGTCCCAGATCTCGTCGTCGGTGCCGTCGAGGTGGGCTGCCGTGCTGTGCCGCCACGGCGCGGCGGCACCACTGACCACGACCAGGGCGGGGCCCCTGCCCGCCTGGTGGGCGACCGCCGCCCAGGACGCGGCGAGCAGGGCGCCGAAGCTGTGGCCGACGACGGCCCAGCGTTCGCCAGGGGTGGGCGCGTACCGCTGGTCGAGGTCCCGCACGTAGCCGTCGACCTCGGGCGGCGGCCGCTCGGCGATCCGCGCGCCACGGCCCGGCAGCTCCGGTGCGACAACCGACAGGGCGTCGCCCAGCAGCTCCCCGAGTCGGTCGTCCCAACCGCGGAAGACTCCGGCCGAGCCACCCGCGGGGGGCAGCAGGAACAGTCGGCTCGCCGCGACGGTCATCGTGTCGCGGTCGCCGGGACGGCGAGCTCGGCGGCGTACATCCGGTCGAAGGCGGTGACCAGGGTACGGTCGGCCACGGTCCCCCCGCTGAGCGCCGTGCGACACAGCATCTTCAGCGCGCGCCAGCTCTTCGTGGCGACGGCGAGCCCTTCGATGAACGGCTCGCCGTCACCGGCCAGCCCCGTCCACGGTTCGCCGGTTCGCCGGTACGCCTCCGCCACCGCCAGGTACGCCCGCTCGATCATCAGCGCCGAGTGGTACGTGTTGGTCAGTTGCGCGTGCCGGCGCTGGCCGGGAGCGGTGAGCGCCGGCACGAACGCGTCGCGGTACCGGGACAGTTGCTGAGGCAGCGTCCGCCGGTCGGCGAGGAGGGCGTCGACGGCGGCCCGTTCACGGCGGTGAACCGTCCCGTCGGTCAGGGCGGTCTGGGTCCGCTCGCCCAGGTGCAGCCGGTAGAGCGAGTCGTGCTTGTCGTAGACGTGGAACAGGTTGGAGCGGATCGCCTCGACGAACAGGGCCCTGTCGAAGCGCAGCACCAGGGTACGGACGCCGACGTTGTCGATGCCGAGGTACGAGTTCTCGTCGAAGTCGACGACCGTCACCTTGTGCCCGTTGGTGCGGTGCTCGCGCAGGTAGTACTCGTCGAAGTGCTCGTGGTAGTAGCTGTCGACGCGGGCGACGCAGTGCCCGTGGTCGCGCACGGCGGCGCGCAACGTCGCCTCGATGTCACCGTCGACGGGAAGGTGGTGCTTTTCCACGCCCCACTCCCCCAGCAACAGGGCGTCGCGGGCTTCCTCACCGTCGAGAAGGTTCCGGCAGGACAGGCCACCCCACTCGGCGCGCACCGTCGGGGCGCCGGCGACCAGGAGGAACGCCGCGAGCAGGCGAGGCGGCAGAAGCTGGGTCAGGCTGACGATGTGGCAGTCGTAGTAGACGCTCTCCACGGCGTTCCAGTGCCGGCCGGTGACCTCCGACTGATGGGCGGTCACCCCGGGGACGTCGCGGGTCGGGTGGGCGACGGCGACGGGCTCGGGCTCGAAGGCCACTGTCACGGCGTCGCTCGTCGGGCTGTCGGTGATGGGACCGTCGACGGTGGTGGTCACGGGCGTCTCCCGAAGGCGAGGCGGAGGGTGGCGGGTGAGCGGAAGCTGAGC
Organism: Micromonospora sp. NPDC050795; assembly: GCF_044456785.1. Lineage (NCBI taxonomy): Bacteria > Bacillati > Actinomycetota > Actinomycetes > Micromonosporales > Micromonosporaceae > Micromonospora > Micromonospora sp. NPDC050795. Next base: position 104,711 of record NZ_JBITGE010000023.1, read on the forward strand.
CCCTGCACGGGGCTCGGCGTGACGTCGGCGAAGCGCAGGCCGGGGCGGCGTTCGAGCAGCAGGCGCAGCGCGGTGGTCACCTCTGCCAGGGCCATCCGGCGGCCCATGCACTGGTGGCGCCCGGCGCCGAAGGAGAGCAGGCGCTGGTTTCCCGGCCGGCCCGGGTCGAACGTGTCCGGGTCCGGGAACACCGCCGGGTCACGGTTGGCCGAGCCGAGCAGGACGGTCAGCAACGAGCCCTTCGGAATGTCCTGGCCGAGAAGCTCCCCGCCGCCCCAGATGCGGATGGTGCTGTGGATCGGCGCCTCGTACCGCAGGGTCTCGTCCACCACCGCCTCGACGAGGTTGCCGTCCGCGGCGACCTGCGCCATCAGCTCCGGGCGCGAGCACAGGGTGTGCAGCACGTTCGCGATCAACCGGTTGCTCGTGTCGATGGCGGCGGGGATGAGCAGCCCGACCTGGCGGACGATCTCGTCGTCGTCGACGTCGGCGCCCTCCGCGGCGGAGGACAGCAGCTGCCCGATGACACTGTCGTCCGGTGCGGGTCGCAGCTCGGCGACCCGGCTGTGCAACAGGGCGCTCATGCGTGCCCACGCCGCGACGGCGGCCCGTCGGCGCACCGGATCGGCCGAATCGATGAAGGCGATCACCGCGTCGCTGCAGCTCTGGAACTGCGGCACGTCCGCCGGCCGCAGGCCGATGATGCGCGACATCACCCGGATCGGTACGGCGTTCGCGAAGCCCGTCACGTAGTCGGCCGGGCCGTCACCGGCCGCCGTGTCCAGGTCGTCGAGCACACCGCGCACCGCCGCCGGGACGAGTTCGTCGAGGTACCCCGGGATGGCCGACGCGGAGAAGCTCCGGTTGGTCAACGCCCGCAGCCGGACATGCTCCTCCCCCTCCACGTCGGTCACGGTGCGACCGAACAGCACCCGGGTCGCCCGGAACGGGCTCTCCACACTGGAACGCCGGTCCCGCAGCACCGCACCGGCGGCGGCGTGGTCCGTGGCGAACCAGGTGCGGCGCGACGTCGAGTGGACGAGCTGGCCCTGCGCCCGCAGCGCCTCGTACACGGGGTAGGGGTCGAGCTGAAACGCGGGCGTCCCGAAGTCGCGGTCGGCGCCGTTGCGCGCGGGCGCGGTCACCGCGCCGCGTCCGACGTGTCGGCCGGCTCCCGCACGGCGGCGAAACGCAGCCGGTGGTAGTCGGCGTACCAGCGGCCGTCACGCAGCAACGTCGGCGCGGCCAGCTCGTTGATCCGCGCCAGGACGGCGTCGCGCCGCTGCGGCGGCACATGGCCGATCAGGGCCGCGCCGAACATGGCGACCCAGTCGGCGACACCATCCGGGCAGTCGGTCAACTCGGTGGGCCGGGCGAAGTAGTCCATCCGCAGCACCTGGAAGCCGTGCGCCTCCAGCAGGGTGGCGTACTGCCCGGGGCTCGGGAAGTACCAGGGCATCCGCGCGCCCTCGGTCAGGCCCTGCTCGGCCAGCGCGGCGCGGACGGCGGCGAGGATCCCGGCCACGTTGTGCGCACCGCCGAGTTCGGCGACGAAACGCCCACCCGGGCGCAGCGCGCGACGGACGGCGACGACGACCTCCGCCGGACGGGTCATCCAGTGCAGCGCGGCGTTGGAGAACACCGCGTCGACCTGCTCGTCGATCAGGAAGTCGTGGCCGTCCGCGAGCAGCACGTCCGATCCCAGCCGGGCGGTGGCCGAGGCGACCATGGCGGGGTCGCCGTCGACCGCGATCACCCGCGCGCCGCTAGCCGCGATCGTGGCGGCCAGCTCGCCGGTGCCGCACCCCAGGTCGAGGACGGTTTCGCCGGGCACCGGGGCGAGCAGCTCGACGACGCCGCCGGCCAGCGCGGACACGTAGCCGAACTGACGGTCGTAGCGGTCGGCGTCCCACCCGGGGTCGGGCCGGGACTGGTGGACGGAGTGCTGTGTCATCGTGTCACCCTCGATCGATCTGTTGGAGCATGAGTTCGGTGGTGCCGCCGGCGAGTGCCAGGCCGGTCGCGTCACGCAGGGCCCGTTCCGCCGGATGGCCGCGCCGGTAGCCGTCAGCACCGGAGAGTTGCAGCGCCTCGTCGGCGACCTCGGCCAGCACTACGGCGGCCCGGTGCTTGACGGCGGCCGCCCAGCCGCCGGGGCAGGCGCCCGCGGCGAGCAGCCGGAGGCTCTGCCCGGCCATCGCCTGCACCTCCTGGATCGCGGCGTCGAGCCGGGCGAGCGTGAATCGGACGTGCTGGTTGGTGATCAGCGGAACTCCGAAGGTGATCCGCCGGCCGGCGTCGGCGACCGCGTGGTCCAGGACCGACTCGGCCAGTGCGGCCATCCGGACGGCGAGCATCACCCGTTCGTGGATCCAGTGGCGCATCAGCACCAGCAGTCCGTGCCCGCCGACGGCGAGCACGGACGTGACCGGGGCCGCGTCGAGCACCACCGCACCGGTCAGGCCGGTGTGTCCCAGGCCGTCCAGGGTGCTCACCCCGACGCCCGGCCCGGCGGGCACCAGCAGGAGTGCCGGCCCACGCCGACCGGTGTGCCCGTCGCGGTCGTCGGCCAGTACGAGCAGGTGGTCGGCGTACGGGGCGTTGCTGATGAACCACTTCGTGCCGGTCACGGTCAGCCCACCGGCCGCCCCGGCGCCCACCGTGGTCCGCAGGGCGGTCAGGTCGCTGCCGCCGTCCGGTTCGGTGGCGGCCAGCGCACTGGTCGCCGAGCCGGCCAGGGCGTCCGTCACCAGCCCCACCGGTGTCGTCGGCAGGACGCCGAGCAGGCGTGTCGCCACCTCCAGGTGGGTGAGCAGCGCCGCGCCCGGCGCGCCGTTACCGACCCGGGCGAACGCGCGGTGCAACGCGGCGGCACGCCACAGGGCGGCGGCGCGGTCGCCGCCACGCTCGGCCCACGCGTCGCGCAGCAGGCCGGCCTCGCCGACGGCGCGCAGCAGCTCCCGTACGGGCGGGCCGGCCGACTCCCAGACGCCCGCGGTGAGCAGACCGTCGCGGTGCTGGTCGGTGAAGGCGTCGAGCCGCGTCGCGAATTCGGCGTCGGCGGCGCCCTGCGGACAACGCGACCCGACGGTCGAGGCGAGCACCGACGCGGGGGTCACTGGGGCCACCCGCGCAGGCGGGCGAGGGCGGTGAGCATCATCTCGTCCGATCCGGTGGAGATGGACAACAGCCGGGTGTCGCGGAAGGCGCGGTTGGCCGGGTGGGTGCTGAGCTGCCCCTCGGCGCCGTGCAGGTGCAGGCAGGTGCGGGCGACCGCACGGGTGAGACGGCTGGAGCGCAGCTTGACCGCGGCGGACAGGGTGTTCACCGCACCGCCGGTCACCCACCGGTCGATGCCGGTGTACGCGAGCTGGCGAACCGCCTCCACCTCGGCGCGCAGGCCTGCCAGCTGCGCGGCGGGCTGCTGACGGTCGGCGATCGGTACGCCGAAGGTCCGCCGCTCCCGCAGCCGCTCGGCGGTTCGCAGCAGCAGGGTGTCCGCCATGGCGATCGCGCGGCAGGCGGACAGGATGCGCTCCGGTTCGAACTGGCGCAGCTGGGTGACCAGTCCGAGGCCGTGCCCGCCGAGGCGGTGCCCGTCGGGCACGAACACACCGTCGAAGCGGAGCTGCCCGGCGACGCCGGCGGTCCGCAGCCCGAGCGTGGCGTCCGCCGGTTCCCTGCTCACGCCCGGGGCGTCGGCCGGCACCATCAGCAGGACGTGACCGAAGGTCCCACGAGCCTCGGGCAGCCGGGCCAGTACCGCGAAGGCGTCCGCGGTGAGCCCGGCCACGACCCACCTTTTGGCGCCGGTCAGCCGGTACCCGCCCGGCTCGGGGGTGGCCGTGGTGGCGACGGCGGCCACGTCGGCGCCGGCGCCCGGCTCGGAGACCGCGTGCCCGAGCAGGCAGCGCCCCGCCAGGGCCGGGCGCAGGAAACGCTCGACGGCCTCCGGCCCGCCGGCCTCGGCCAGCATGGGCGCGACCATGTCGTTGTGGACCGTCACCCCCATGCCCACGCTGTCGAACAACAGCGCGCCGAGGCATTCGGCGAGGACCACGTGCTCCCAGGCGGTGCCGCCGGCGCCGCCCTGGTCGACGGCGAACCGCATGCCGAGCCAGCCTCGCGCGGCCAAGCCGGTCAGGACCTCGCGCAGGGGGACCGCGCCGCGCCGCTCCCAGGCGTCGACCATGGGTACGACGGTGGCCGCGAGGTGCTCGGTGAGGCGGGCCCGCAGCTCCTCCTCGGCGGGCGTGAACCAGCCGGTGCGGGCCGCGACGGTGAGGGCCGCGGTTTTCACGGTGCCTCGCCGAGCAGCAGCGCGGCGATGCGGGCGCGGTCCGGTTTGCCGGTGGACAGCACCGGCACGGACGGCAGCCGGTACAGCTCCCGCGGCACCATGTATCGGGGCAGGAGGTCGCCCACGTGCCTGAGCAGGGCGTCCACCGTGTCCCCGGGCAGTGGCAGCAGGGCGGCGGCCGGGCCGGCATCCGGCTGGTCGACGGTCGCGTGGGCGCGCAGCACCACGGCGCACGCCAGCGACAGCCCGTCGCGCGGATCCGGGACGGCCGCCACGAACGCGCTGCCGACGGCCGGGTGCGTCTCCACGGCGCGGCGTACCTCGTTGAGGTTGATCCGGTAGCCCTTGATCTTCACCTCGTCGTCGCGCCTGCCCGCGAAGCGCAGCGCCCCGTCCGCGCCGCGTTCGCCGATGTCGCCGGTGAGGTAGAAGCGCGTCCCCTCGTGGTCGAGGAAGACCGCCGCCTCCTCCGTCGGGCGGTCCAGGTACCCGCTCATCAGCTGCGTTCCGGCGATGGCGATCTCACCCGGGCCGTCCGTGGTGATCCGGCCGTCGGCGTCCCGGAAACGGATCGTCACCCCCGGCAGTGGGGGCCCGATGGGGTACGCCTCGGTGCGGCCCGGTTCCCGCTCGGCGATCGGGTGGAAGGTCACCCCGCACGTCGCCTCGGTCGGCCCGTAGCCGTTGACCACCACAAGATTCGGGGCCGCGTGCAGCCAGTCCTGGACGGTGGCCGGGTTCAGCACCTCCGCGCCGGTGAGGATCCGACGCAACGCGCTCAGGTCACGCCCGGACAACCCGGGCTCCGTCCGGGCCAGCAGCGTCAACGTGGAGACCACCGCGGTGAAGTGGGTGATCCGGTCCCGTTCGATGAGGTCCAGCACCCGAGCCGGCACGACGAACGCCGGGCCGAGCCGCACGTGCGCCCCCTTGAGCAGCGGCAACAGCAGGTCCGCCACCGAACCGTCGAAGTGCAGGGCTGTCGTGTTCAGGCAGCGTGCCCGATCGGTGATGCCGAGCACCGGGTCGACCGCGGCGAAGAACGCCTCCAGCGCGCTGTGCGGGATCCGGACGCCCTTCGGTCGTCCGGTGCTGCCGGAGGTGTACAGCACATAGACCCCGTCCTCCGGCGCGGTGGCCACCGGCAGGCCGTCGAGGTGCACGTCCGCCTCGGTGCCGAGGTCCTCCACCGCCACCACCGGCACGGGCAGCTCCTGGTCGACCAGCCGGGCCACCGCCGCGCGGCGGGCCAGCAGGCGTGGGCTGCCGCAGTCCAGCAGCAACGCGCGCCGCCGGTCTGCGGGCGCCGAGGGGTCGATCGGCAGGTAGGCGGCACCGGCGGCGACCGCACCCAGCAGCGCCGTCACCGTGGCGGCGGTCTTCTCGCCGTGGACGGCGACCAGGTCACCGCGGCGCACCCCGCGGCTGCGCAGACCCGCAGCGACCCGCAGCACCCGCTGCCACAGCTCGGCGCGGGTGAGCGTCGCGTCCGGTCCGGTGAGCGCGGGCAGGTCCGGCCCGGTGGCGGCGTGCGCGGCGAGCGCCGCCATGAGGGACCAGCCGGCCGGTGTCGGCGCGCCGGCCGGCGGCGTCGAGGGCTCGACGAGCATGGTCATCGGGTCGCACGCCGCTCGACGAGGGCGACCAACGTCGAGAGGCTCTCCAACGCGTCGAGGTCCTCGATCTCCTCCCCGAACTCGATGCCGTACTCGCTGCCGAGCCGGACGGTGAGCTCCACAGCGTCGAGTGAGTCCAGGTTGAGCGCGCGCATGAAGTTGTCGTCCGCGGCCAGCTCGGCGGAGACGTCGCGCTTCTTGATGGTGGCGAGGGTGTCAGCGAGGCGGTCGCGGACGCTCTCGGCGGTGGGACGGGTCATCGGCTGACTCCTGAACGGTCTCGGGTGACACGGGTACGACCGGGCGCGGCCTTACCCGTGCGTCGGGTGCGGTTACCGGCTGGCCGGGACGGCCGGCGCGGTCGGGACATCGTCGGTGTGCGGGGCGGCCGGCCGGGCGGCGGACCGCACCGTCCAGGCCACCGCCGCGACCAGGCAGGCGGTGCCCACCACGGTGGCCGAGGTCAGGTCCTCACCGAGGACCAGCGCTCCCAGCGCCACCGCCACGAGCGGGTTGACGTACGAGTAGGTGCTGGCCAGCCGCTGGTCCACCCGGGTGACGAGCCACGTGTACGCAAGGAAACCCACCAGCGACCCGAGCAGCACGAGGTGCAGCTGCGCCAACCACACGGTGGGGTGCAGGTGGCCGACGTCCAGCCGGCCCCACTCCCCGGCGAGCCCGGAGACGACCAGCAGCGCCAGGCCGCCACCGAGCATCTGCACCGCGCTGGACAGGGCGGCGCCCGGCACGATGTCGGCGTCTGTGCCGCGCCCGGCCGAGGCGGCGGCGATCCGCCCCGCCACGGCCCACGTCAACGCCGCGGCCAGCACGAGCAGCGAGGGCAGCAGCGGGCCCGGCTGGAAACCGAGAAGGATCGCCACGCCGGCCAGTCCGACCGTGGCCGCGCCCAGGTCCCGCCCCCTCGGCCGGCCCCCCATCACCAGCACCCAGATGGGTACGGTGGCGAAGTAGGTGCCGGCTGCCGCCGACGGCAGATCCTCGGAGGCGACACTGACCAGCCCGTTCGCGCCGAGGAAGTGCATGAGCCCGAGCAGGGTCAGCCGCCCGGTGTGCCCGCGCAACCGCACCGCCAGTCCCGGCTGGCCGCGCCGGCGCCAGTGCCAGCACAGCCCGCCGAGCAGCAGCGCCCCCGCCGCGGAGAAGCGGACCCCGGCAGCGAACAGGGGCGGCACCTCCTGGACGACCACTCGGATACCGAGGAAGGTCGAACCCCAGAGCAGCCACACCGCGAGCAGCGCCGCGGCGATACGCCACCGATCGGCAGTCGGCCGGTCCATCGTCAGGGCGGGTGTCGACGTCCCCGGTCGCGCCGAGGCGGAGTCCGGGCGGCGGTCCGGCCAGGGGCGTCGACGCACGCGCTAGGCCGGGTTCTGGGCGAGGATGCGGTCGAGGTACCGGCAGGAGGAGTTCAGCCTCCACAGCGCACCGCGTGCCATGGCCCGGCGGGTCTGCGGCTCGGCCGCCATCGGCTTGACGACGTGGGCGAACCACGCGCTCGCGTGGTGGGCGTCGATGCCGATGTGCAGCCGGTGGTACGTGATGCCGTCGGCGGGGAGCCCGAGGCGCTCCCAGCCGTGCAGCACCTGGGAGAACCGGTCCGGCGCCAGCCACTCCGCAACGGCGAGGTGGCCGACGGCCTCACCGAACAGGTTCCGGTACCGGCAGATCAGCACCGGTAGGTTCCCGCCGAGCAGCGCCTCCGTCGACAGGCTCTCCTTGAGCTCGCCGTCGGTGATGCCGAAGTGGGCGATGATCCGGCCGAACAGCGTGGTGTGGACCATCGCGGGGTCGCCGTTGCCCATCTCGTCCCAGAAGTTCTTGGCGATCTCCATCTTGGTCTCACCGTCCGACCCGACCTGCATCATGGCCAGCAGGTCGTCGAACCGGGCGTCCACCGACGACTCCTGCAACACGAAGCTGCGGAAATCCTCCGGGGTGGCCCGCTCGCGCAGAAAGGAGTGGTAATAGGGGTGCTTGAACACCCGGTGCTCCCGCGTCATGTTCTTGAGCCACGGCACGAACCGCTCCGGGTCGTCCGGAATCGAGGCGTAGATGCTCTCGTCGATCCAGCTGTCCTCGTCCCGCGCGGTGTCCCGCTCCAGCTGCCGCGTCACCGCGTGCAGAACGGTGGACGCCTCGGCTGTCGATTCCGTCCCCAACTGGGTGTGCAGGCCGTAGATCTTCGCCAGCAGGTACTGCTGAGCGAACTGGGCGTCGGCGTCCCCGGCGGACGCCGCGGTACCCAGCCGGGTGACGTTCTCGAGCAGTTCGGCGTAGGCGTCCTGCTCGGCGTACGCACGGTCGAAGTCTTCCTCGGACAAGGCGAAGCGGCTCACCAGATCGGTGACGAACGCCGTGGGAGTGGTGCTCAGCGTGGCGGGCATCCGGGTGCGCTCCTTGCAGTCGGTATAACCCGAAGCATTCCCCCGCCGTCTGCACGGCTTCGCTGATTTTTCTGTATTCGCAGGTCAGAGGGCACGCGACGCGCCGCGCGGGCGGTCAGCCCCCTCCGGCGTGGATTTCTCGCGGGCGGGACCCTGCGGGGTGGGGGTCGAGGCGGCTATCGGCGAATTTGGTGCCATGGAGTGATCGGAGAGAATGCTCGCGTGGATTCCAGAAGGCTGCACTGGGCGTCGCGCCGCTATCTGACGGCGCGATACGAGGAGCTTCAGCGGGAGTACCGCCAGCTGCCCAACGATGCCCGCCGAGCCGATGGGTACCACTACACCACCGAAGCGAAGCGGATCTTCCCCCGTTACAACGTCGTGGACGCCATACTCATCGACGTTGAGCGGCTCGATCCGGACCGGCTGCCGGGCGTCGACGCAGTGGCCTCCACGCTGCTCGCAGCTGCCGAGAATGCCGAGTCCCCGTTCACCAGGCCACCGCACGACGAGATCCAGGCACAGGCCATCGCCGATGAACGCCGACTGTTCGCCGCACACGTGCAGCGTTGGAGGGCGGAGCGCGACCTCCGCGCCGACCCGGTCCCGTATCGCCGCGTGCTGACGCCCGAGGAATCATCAGCCTGGCGCACATCGCTGCAGCAGCGATGGGGTGTGCAGAACGGCTGTTGGCACCCGTTGTTGAGTAGTTCGGTTCCGCAGGACGTGCTGGTACTGACCGAAGAATCGATGTGGGAGGACGACAGCGTCGATCAGGTCCGACGAGTGCTGCGAGAGCTGAGCCGACCCCGGGTGATCGAGCTGCGCGAGTATGGCGCCGATTACCTGCTGGATGTCGAGATCTTCGCCCCCAGGTACACCGGGCCCGAGGGTCTCTGGAGCGACGATCATCACGACTGGATCGCCTACGCATCCCATGAGGGGACCGTGGCATTCGGTGGCGCGCTCTCCGCCGGGCTCGTGACAACCTGGCCCGAGGTCGACAGTTGGCGATGGCCCGGCTGGCAGAAACTCGGCCACGGGTGACCCAGAGCATCTTTCCTAAGCTGCAATAAGACGGCACTCACCTCGGCAGCGCACGGTCCGCACTTCGACAAACCACTGTGAAACGAAAGAGGGTTTCCGCAGGTCAGAGCCTGCCGCTGTCGGACGGCCGGAGCCGAGACGACGATGCTTGATGTCCAGGCAACCAGCACGGCCACGTGAGCTGCTTGCCCGTGGCCTTGACTCGGGGCACGGTCCTCCAACGTCCGCGCTTGTCCGCTGGCGTCCGGACGAATCGCCCCTCGGTCAGTCACCCAGGACGGCCCCTGCCTCACAAGGTCCTCATGGGTCGCTCGCCACGCGTGCGCCGGGGCAACACCTTGTGAGCTATTAGAGCCCGTTGAGCAGCGAGTGTGCGACGGTAATTAGCATCCCCACGCCGGCCAATGTCACCATCACGCCAAAGAGCCTGTCGGACACAATGAAGAAAGCGCGGCGTCGCGCGAGTTGGTCGTCGTCCCCGCGGAAGGGACTAACAGGACGAACGAACCGCATCGACAGCTCTATATGCTTAGTCGCAATGCCGCGATAATCGCCCGCGAGGGCCACTCCGATCACGATAAAGAGCATTGCCCATATGAGCCCGAGCATGACACGCCCCATCACGATGCCTCCGTCAAGCGACTCCCGGGCAGCCCCGTTGACACAGCAAGACTAGTACGGCAGCCGCCGTTTGAGATCTTGTTGGTGGGGCGGGGTGGATGCGAGGCGGCCACCGCGTGATCGTCTGTGCGTTGTGGACACATCATC